>JANQKX010000582.1 GCA_028280915.1 Kiloniellaceae bacterium | reverse complement strand
CGGCCTCCGCGTGGATCAGCGCGAGGGCCGGGTATCTGCCGCCGGGCGCCTCGGTGCCCCATTTCGCCCAGGCCCTGAGGGCGGTCTGCGACCCCATCGCCGGGCGGGAGCTGCACGAAATCTCCTTCGCGCGCCTCTTGGCCCAGCTGCTGCAGTTGACCGATTCTTTCGACATGCCCGTCCAGCCCCAACTCTTGCTGCTGCAAAAGAACATGCTCATGGCCGAGGGCATCAGCCGCCAGCTGGACCCGACACTCAACATTTGGGCCCTGGCCCAGCCCCTGATCGAGCACTGGGTGCACGCGAACCGCGGACCCCAGGCCCGCCTGCGCGAAGGCGCCGAACAACTTGCCGCTTCCTTGGAGCGTCTGCCCGCGACCCTCGGCAACCTGGAAAAGGCCATCAACCGCATGGGAGACGGGGAAACCTCGGTCGATCTGGCAAAGCTGCGGGGCCTGGTGGAAAGGCGCACGGCCACGCGCTATCACATCACGGCGCTGTGGACCGGCATCGCCGCCCTGGCGGTTCTTTGGGCCTTCGCCTAGATTTCACGTCAATTGAGCGGAAAATAGACCCATATGCGGCGAAAATCTGTTGTTTTTGAACACTCTTAAAGTTAATTTAATTGCGCAAAAAAAATTGTACAATTTGGGGTAAACCGAATGATCGGCGGCAAACGTATACTGCTCATCGTGTCCGGTGGCATCGCGGCTTACAAAAGTCTTGAGCTGATCCGCCGTTTGCGCGAGCGGGACGCCCAGGTACGCTGTGTTCTGACCGCCGCGGGTGCTCAGTTTGTCACACCGCTCTCCCTTGCCGCGCTCAGCGAAGACAAGGTTTATCAAGAGTTGTTTTCTCTCACCGACGAAGCGGAGATGGGCCATATCGAGCTGTCCCGGGACGCGGACCTTTTGGTGGTGGCCCCGGCCAGCGCCGACATCTTGGCCAAGATGCCCCACGGGCAGGCCAATGATTTGGCCTCGACCGCGCTCTTGGCGACGGACAAGGACGTCTTGGTCGCCCCGGCCATGAACGTGCGCATGTGGCATCACCCGGCCACCCAGGCCAACCTGGAAACATTGCGGCAACGGGGCGTTCATGTTGTCGGCCCCAATGAAGGCGCCATGGCCTGTGGCGAATTCGGGCTGGGCCGCATGGCCGAGCCGGCAGAGATTTTGGCCGCCATCGAAAACTGTCTAAGCCCGCGGGGCAGCCTCACCGGCTACCGGGCGCTGGTCACTTCCGGCCCCACTTACGAGCCCATTGATCCCGTGCGCTATATCGCCAATCGCTCCTCGGGTATCCAGGGCCATGCCATCGCGACGGCCCTGGCCGCACAGGGCGCCGAGACCATTCTGGTTTCCGGGCCCACGCAACTGCCGGACCCGCCCGGTGTCCAGGTCCACCACGTTCAGACCGCGGCCGAGATGAACCATGCCTGCGAAGCCAGTCTGCCGGTGGACGTGGCCGTCTGTGCCGCCGCCGTCGCCGACTGGCGGGTCGCGGCAACGGCGGAGCAGAAAATCAAAAAAGGTGGTAAAGGGCCGCAGTCTCTCACGCTCACCACCAATCCGGACATCCTCCACAACCTCTCCCACCATCCGGACCGGCGCCCCAGTCTGGTCGTGGGTTTTGCCGCGGAAACCGAGCGGGTGGTGGAGCAGGCGGTGGAAAAACGCGCCAGGAAGGGCTGCGATTGGATTCTGGCCAACGACGTTTCCAGCGGGACCGGCACCTTCGGTGGCCAAGAAAACGCCGTCCACTTCATCCGTGCCGCCGATCAGGAAAGTTGGCCCCGCATGAGCAAGGCTCAGGTGGCGGAGCGCCTGACGCAAAAGATCGTCGCGCACTTCGCCCCTGATACCGATTCGACACCCGTGACGGAGTCCGCCACATGATGCCCATTGCCATCCCCGTGCAACGTTTGGACCACGGCAAGGACCTGGATCTGCCTCGTTATGCCACCGCCGACAGTGCCGGGCTGGACCTCTGCGCCGCGGTGGAGGGCGAGGTAATCCTCCTGCCCGGGGAGCGTCGATTGATACCGACCGGTCTGGCAATGGCCCTGCCCCCCGGCATGGAAGCCCAGGTACGGCCCCGCTCCGGCCTGGCTTTGAAAAACGGCGTCACCGTTCTGAACGCGCCCGGGACCATTGACGCGGACTATCGCGGCGAAGTGGGCGTGATCCTGATCAACCTGGGGCAGGAACCTTTCACGGTCACGCGCGGCGCCCGCATCGCCCAGATGGTTATCGCCCCCTATAGCCAGACCGCCTGGCAAGAGGTGGCCCAGCTGGACGAGAGTGCCCGCGGTAGCGGCGGATTCGGCTCCACCGGCATGATCCAACCCGGCCCAGCCGCAAAAACGGAGGGGTGAATCCCCATGCTGCGCCCGTCAAAAAAACTGCTGTTTGCCATCGAGGCGGTGGTCGACATTGCCTACCACGGCGGGACGGAGCCGGTGCGCTCGGCCGATATCTCCCGGCGTCAGGGCATTCCCCGGCGGTATCTGGAACAGGTTCTGCAGCACCTGGTGCATCACAACATCCTCGCCGGCCAGCGGGGGCCACGGGGCGGCTACAAGCTCGCCCGGGAACGGCGGCGCATCTCCCTGGGGGAGATCGCCCGCGTCGTGCAGCAGTTGGAAGCCGCCCATGATCCGGCCAGCGAACTGGATGGGTCGGAGATCGGTGTGAAGGTGGTCCGTCCCCTGTGGCTGGAACTGCAGCACGACCTCATGGCCAAGCTGGACGACCTGACCATCGAGCAGCTGTGCGAGGCCGCCCGCGGAAAGCAGATCACCAGCGAAGCCGCCCAAGTATCGGACTTCATCATATGACGGAAATCGTCAGATGAGCGATCAGGCCTCCTCCGCGCCGGCCTCCAAACCGTCCCAAGACGGCCCGAAGGACGGCACATACAGCGGCGAGTTCCGGGGCCGAATCTATAACGACATCACCGAGACCATCGGCGCCACCCCCTTGATTCGGGTCAAGAAACTGGCCCAGGCCCATGGTTCCGTGGCGGAGATTGTCGGCAAGTGCGAGTTTTACAATCCTCTGTCCTCGCTCAAGGACCGCATCGGACTGTACATGATCGAGGACATGGAACGTTCCGGCCGGTTGAAGCCGGGCGGCGTAATCGTGGAGCCAACCAGCGGCAACACGGGCATCGCCTTGGCTTTTGTCTGCGCCGCCAAGGGCTATCGCCTGATCTTGACCATGCCCGAGACCATGTCGGTGGAACGACGCAAAATGCTGCGCCTGCTGGGCGCGGAACTTGTGCTTACCGAGGGCGCCAAGGGAATGAACGGCGCCGTTGCCAAGGCGGAGGCCCTGGCCTCGGCTCTGCCCAACGCGGTCATTCCGCAACAGTTTTCCAACCCGGCCAACCCGGCGGCCCATGCGGACACCACCGCCGAGGAAATTTGGCAGGACACGGGCGGCCGCGTCGATGCGATAGTCGCCGCGGTGGGGACCGGCGGCACCTTGACCGGTGTGGGCCGTGCCTTGAAGCAACATAACCCCCACATTCAGGTCATTGCGGTGGAGCCGGAAGACAGCCCGGTCATTTCCGGCGGCCCGCCCGGCCCCCATAAAATCCAAGGGATCGGTGCCGGCTTCATACCCGAGATCCTGGATACCTCCTTGATCGACGAGGTTCTGCGCATCGGCAACGAAACCGCCTTCAAGACCGCTCAGCAAGCCGCCGCGCTGGAAGGTCTGCCCGTGGGCATCTCCTCCGGTGCTTCCCTAGCCGCGGCCCTTGAGGTCGGTGCCCGGCCCGCCATGGCGCAAAAGGTAATCGTGGTCATCCTGCCGTCCTTTGCCGAGCGGTACCTGAGCACGGACCTTTTCGAAGGTCTCTAGGGACGTCACCCCATCTTTGGCGGACCAAGCGGTTCTTTATCCCGACAGCAAACTGTTTTAGGGTGCCCCCATGGATTTCACCGACGATCAAATAGACCGCTATGCCCGCCACCTGGTGCTGCCGGAGATCGGCGAGGAGGGCCAGGAGCAACTGCTTCAGTCCAGAGTGCTGGTGATTGGCGCCGGTGGCCTGGGCTCCCCCCTACTCATGTACCTGGCCGCCGCGGGCGTGGGCCATTTGGGTGTGGTCGACGATGACGCCGTCGACCTGTCCAATCTGCAGCGTCAGATCCTGCACGATACCTCCAACATCGGCCTGTCCAAGGTGGAAAGCGCCCGCCGGCGCCTGGCGGAAATCAACCCGGACGTCACCGTCACGGCCCATCCTCAGCGCCTCACCGTGGAGACCGCGGCGGAGATCTTTGAGGGCTACGACATTATCGCCGACGGCTCGGACAACTTTGCCACCCGCTATCTGGTCAACGATGCTTGTTACCTCTTCGGCAAGACCCTGGTGTCGGCGGCGATCCTGCGTTTTGACGGGCAACTTTCCACCTTCAAGGCCTATCAGCGGCAAGAGTCCGACGACCACCCTTGTTACCGCTGCCTCTTCGGCGGACAGCCGGCAGACGGCAAGGACAGCTGCGCCGACGTTGGCGTGGTGGGCGCACTGGCCGGAGTCATGGGCTCCCTGCAGGCCAACGAGGTGATCAAGGAATTGGTGGGCATCGGGGACAGCCTGTCCGGTCAGTTGATGCTCTTCGACGCCCTGGCCGCCAACTTTCAAAAAATCAAGGTGCGGCCCGATCCGGACTGTGCCCTCTGCGGGTCCCAGGCCACCATCACCGGTCTTGTGGCGGACAACTACCGGGCAGAACTGTGCGCCACGGCGTGACTGGGGCGCGCCCGGCCCCTATTCCCTAGAGGTATCCCGCGCCATGTCCGACCAAAAGCCCGAAGACGAGGCACCCAAGCAGGCGGCCAACGGCAAGGACGGCACCGCCGCCTTCCGGTTTTTCGATAATCGGGAAAAATACCTCATGTTCGTCAACACCTGCTCTGAAAAGGAGGAGGTGGCGGCCATGATCGGGCGCAACATGGACTTTTTGGAGCCCACGGGACCGGCGCTCCGGGTCTTCGACGCGGGCGTGGGCGACGGCACCGTGCTGTGTCATTTGCTGCGCGACCTGCACAATCGCTTCCCCAACGTTCCGGCACTGGTCGTCGGCAAGGAAATCTCCATGGAAGATGTGCGCATCACCTTGGAGAAACTGCCCGACCGCTTTCACGAGCATCCGGAAATGGTAGTGGTGCTGACCAACCTCTATTACAGCGAGGCCCCCTGGCTGAAACCCAACTCTCCGGCGGCGGCCCAGCAGCTGGCCTGGAAAACCGTGGCGCTCGACGGCAACAGCAGCCATAGCTTCGCCCAGCAGATCCGCCAGCTGCGGCCCTTCCTGGCTGACCATTGGCAGGTGCGCAAATCGACCACCACGGGTAATCCCCTCTACGCCCACCCCGCCGTCCTGGTGCTTTACCGGCGCGACCGGCAGTTTATCCTGGACCCGGTGCTGCCCAAGCCGGGCGGCTATGACCTGGGTTATGATCTGGTGGTGGCCTCCCAGCCTTATCGCTCCCGCATGCCGGCATCCTTCAAGGTCAAGAACGTGATCGCGCCCCTATCCCGGGCCCTGGCCCCCGGCGGACAGTTGATCACCATCCAGTCCTACGGCCGGGACCCGGGCATGGACATTATCCGCGCGGTTTGGCCCCAGGCCCTGCCTTTCAAGACCGGCCGGAAAGAGCTGATCGAGGCGGCCCGCCAGTACCTCACCGAGCCCGGAGACGCGGAGCTATCCTTTTATGAACTGACCGACGCTGAATCCTTGTTTCAGTACCACCTGCACACCCTGCCCAACGAGATCGGCACTTCCATCGGCACCTCCACACTCTTGGCGGCCTGGAACGCGGCCATTTACGTGGCGCAGATCGAAGACGACCGGCTGGCCGAGGCCATGGCGGAAAAGGGCTACCTGGATGCAACGCAAAGGGTGCTGGCCGAGCATGGCGGGCTGTGGTTTGTGGACGAGACCTTCATCATCCGGCGCAACCGGCCCCGGCTGAGCTTCCCCGACCGGCCTTTCGCCCCGAACGCCTAAGCGAGCGCCTCGTTCGTCAGTCGGACGGCGCCACGGCCCGGCGATAGATGTGCCAGGTGCCATGCCCCAACAGCGGCAAGACCAAGAACAACGCCACCAATCCGGAAAGGATCGATAGGCCGATCAAGATGGCGATCACCGCGCACCAGAAGACCATGGGCACCGGATTGGCCAGCACGAGCTTCACGCTGGTCACCATGGCGGTGACAAAATCCACCTCCCGATCGAAGAGCAGGGGAAAGGAAACCACCGAGATGGAAAACACCCCCAGAGCGATCAGGGCGCCCGCCGCATTGCCCAGGATCAGGAATAAGAGGCCCGTCGGCGTGGTAAAGATCTCCCGCAGCAGATCACCCAGGCTCCAGCTTTGTAGGCCTAGCATGCCGAAAAACAACAGCGCGGCGATATCCATCCAGATAAAAAAGGAAAAGCCGGTCACCAGGGCCATCCAACCCAGCTCGCGGCCGGTGGCGGCCTTGATGGCGGCCCAAAAGTGCGCCCAGGTCAGGGGCTCCCCCCGTTCCAAGCAGCGGCTGACGGCATAAAATCCGGTGGCGATGAAGGGTGCGACCAAGGCGAAACCGGCCGCCAGGGGATAGACCAGGAACGGCAAGTCAAACCACAAGAGCAGCAAGGCCAGGATCCAGCCGCCCACGGCATAAACTCCCGCCAGGAACAGCCCGTATTGGGGCGCGGCGCGAAAATCCCGCAATCCCGCGGCCAGGGCCGCCAACACGTCGGAAACGGTCACCGGCCGCAGCTCGACACTGGCCGCCTTGGGCGCGATGGTACTGGCGTCATCCATTGGTTCAGACATATCCCGTTTCCCCTGCCCGCTCTGCCTTGCAGAAGGGCCAAGGGTAACCGATCGGGAAACGGGACACAATCGGCCAGCCGGATACCAACCGGCGATATCGACCCTCGACCAAGTATACGAAGAGAAACGCTGTTCCTTAGAACATAGTCTCCAGAACCCGGTCCGGCGGGGTATGGCCATCGGCGAAGGTCTTGATGGATATGATGACCTTTTCGCCCATGGCAATGCGGCCCTCGATGGTGGCCGAGCCGATATGGGGCAGCAGCACCACGTTATCCAAGCTGAGCAGCTTGGGGTTGATGGCCGGCTCGTGTTCAAAAACGTCCAATCCGGCACCCGCGATCTCGCCCGATTCCAGCATGCGGGCCAGGGCGTTTTCGTCAATCACCTCGCCCCGGCTGGTATTGACGATATAGGCGTTTTCGCTGAGCAGCTTCAGGCGCCGGGTGGACAGCAGATGGAAAGTGGCTGGGGTGTGGGGGCAGTTCACCGAGATGATGTCCATGCGCGAGAGCATCTGGTCGAGGCTTTCCCAGTAGGTCGCCTCCAGTTCCTCCTCCAGGGA
>JANQKX010000574.1 GCA_028280915.1 Kiloniellaceae bacterium | reverse complement strand
TCGCCACCGGCTCCGAGGTGGAAATCGCCATCGCCGCGCAAGAAGCGCTTGAAGCGGATGGTATCCCCACGGCCGTGGTTTCCATGCCCTGCTGGGAGCTGTTCGCCGCGCAAAGCCGGGACTACCAGGACGAAACCCTAGGTTCGGGCAGCATCCGCGTGGCCGTCGAGGCCGCTTGCGGCCTGGGGTGGGAGCGCTGGATCGGCACCGAAGGGGCCTTTGTGGGCATGACCAGCTTTGGCGCCTCGGCCCCCTACAAAGCACTGTACGACCGCTTCGGCATCACCGCCGAGGCCGCCGTGGAAGCCGTGAAAAGCCGCCTTTAAGCGCCCGCGGGCCGGTTCCCTTGGGACAAGCTTGGCAACCGGCGACTCGACAGGTCAACGCTCTATCGCGTAGCCTCGGGCCGTGAGCCATGTCTAGTTTCGCAGCCGCCTATGGGGCCCGCCTGCCCATTTGGGTCCTGATCGGGGCCGGATTAGGTATTGTCGTCGGATTGTTTTTTGGCGACGGCGCGGCCGTTCTGCTGCCCTTTGGCAAGATGTACGTGCGGATGATGGAAATCGTCGTCTTTCCGTATATCATCTGCTCCCTCCTTCATGGCCTCGGCAGCCTCACGACAGACAAGGCCGGACGCCTGTTCCGCGCCAGCTGGTGGGTCTATCTATGCCTCTACGGCTGCGTTTTTTTGATCCTCTACCTGCTGTCCTTGGCCATTCCGGCGGTCCCGCCGCCCAGCTACATCGACGCCACGACCCCCCACAAGGACCTGGGGTTGATGGAGCTGCTGATCCCCGCCAACCCCTTTTTCGATCTGGCGCGCAACAACATGCCCGCCATTGTCATCTTTTCCATCGTCTACGGCATCGCCATTCAGCGGGTGGAGAAAAAAGAAACTTTCCTGGCCACCTTGGCGCTGATCCGCAGTGCCAGCGTAACCATTTGGCATTGGATCGTGATGGTGGCCCCCTTGGGGGTCTTTGCCCTCTTCGCCCATACGGCCGGCACACTAGACCCCGCCCAATTGGCCGACTTGTCCCTTTATCTGATCATGGTGGGCGCCGGCACCCTGCTCCTTGCCTTTTGGGTGATCCCCTCCCTGATCGCCGCGGTTTGTCCCCTGTCGCCACGGGACGTGATCAGCGATCTGCGCACAGCCTTGCTGATCGCCGTGGTGACCAGCCTGTCGGTCGCTGCCCTGCCCTATATCCAGCGCGCGGCGGAAAAACTGGCGCGCCGCATGGAAATCCAAGACCAAAGCTGCGACGAGGTGATCAGTACGTCCCTGGCCATCAGTTATCCCCTCGCCCAACTGGGGAACTTCTTCATTTGGCTCTTTGTGCTCTTCGCCGCTTTCCATTTCCACGTCACCATCGATGCCCGGGATTTAATTGCCCTGCCCTTCGTATCGCTGCTCTCTGGCATCGGCTCGCCCAGTTCGTCCATCGACGCGGTGACATTCCTCAGCACCTGGCTGGGCTTTCCCGACGATTCCACGGAACTTTACGTGGGCATGATGGCCCTGACCCGTTACGGGCAGGTCCTAGCGTCGGTCATGGGCTTTGCCTTCATCACCTTTTTGACCACCCTGGCCTATTGCGGGAAATTGACCTTCCGCCCGCGGCGGCTCGGGCTGTCCTTCATCGTATCGGCGGGCATTCTGGCCCTGGTCACCTCCGGCGGGCGGTTCATCCAAGACCGGTTCATCAGCAGCGATGTGCCCACCTATCTGAGTTATCAGCTTCCTCCATCCGTCACCGAGGGGGTCTCCGTTACCTTTGGTCAAGAGGATCAAGGATCCGGCACAGCACCGAAAACCAACCCATCACCAGACAATGAACCGATCTTGGACCGCATTCAAAGGACGGGGGTGTTGCGGGTCGGCTACAACCCCAACATCATCCCCTTCAGCTACCAAAACCATCGCGGCGACGTGGTCGGATTCGACATCGCTTACGCCTTTCAATTGGCGCGGGACTTGAACGTGAAGCTGCGTCTGATTCCCTTTGACTGGGACAATCTCAGCCGCGACCTTGAAGACCGCCGCTTCGATTTGGCCGCCTCGGGCATCTATGTCACCGACAAGCGCCTGCGTCACCTGGGGGTCTCGGCGCCCTATTTCCAAAGCCCGGTCGCCCTGATCGTGCGCAGCGATAAAGTGCCGAACTTCCTAAGCCGCGAATCGATCGCCGCTCAGCCGGACCTCAAGATCGCCATCTTCGAGGACCCGGTCATGCGCCGCCTGGCGGCCCGCCTTTTTCCGGACGCCCAGGTGACGGTGCTGCCCAACTACGACGCTCTGGACGATCACCCGGAGGTGGATGCGGCGGTCTGGACGTTGGAGCAAGCCAAGGCCTGGTCCCAGAGCCGCGCGGATTTTGCCGCCGTGGTGCCGAAGGATCTGGGCGGCGAATTGCTCTTTGCTTATCTCCTGCACCAGGACGCGGTCGACCTGCGCCGCTTCGTGGATTATTGGCTGCACCTGCAGCGGGCCAGCGGATTCCACCAACGCCAAGTGGATCACTGGATTGACGGTCTGGTGCCCAAAAGCACAAAACCCCGCTGGAGCATTCTGCGCAACGTGCTGGGCTGGGACGACAAAAATTCCAGCGCCGATTGACAAGCAGCCACGGGCCGCCGCTACCTTCACACCATGGGGTATTTGCCATCCGCGGGAGGGGTCACAAATGCCGTGCCGCACCCATTGCACAATGGCCAAGAGATGGGTAGTTTCCCCCCGATCTCAGTTTCCGCCAGGGGCTCCGAATCGGGGTTCCGCGCATCCCCCATCTGGGTAGCTGCTTCCATCACGAGACCAAAAAGGGTGACCCATGAGTGACGTAACACTATTTGAAACCGCTCAAGCCCTCGTCGAGGACGGCAAGGGCATCTTGGCCGCCGACGAATCCGCGCCGACCATCAAAAAGCGTTTTGACAGTATTGACGTGGAATCCACGGAAGAAAATCGCCGTGACTATCGCGAGATGCTGTTCACCACGCCCGATGTGGCCAGTTATATCTCCGGCGTGATCCTGTTCGACGAGACCATTCGCCAATCCGCCGCCGACGGCACGTCTTTGGTGAAAATCCTTCAGTCCCACGGCATCATCCCCGGCATCAAGGTGGACAAGGGCGCCAAGCCCCTGGCCGGCTACCCGGGCGAAACCGTGACCGAGGGCCTGGACGGCCTGCGCGACCGCCTGGCCGAATACGCGAACCTGGGCGCCCGCTTCACCAAATGGCGCGGCGTCTACAAGATCACCGAAGAAGCACCCAGTTCGGCCAGCATTTCCGCCAATGCCCACGCCCTAGCCCGTTACGCCGCTCTGGCTCAGGAAGCCGGTTTGGTGCCCATCGTGGAGCCGGAAGTCCTGATGGACGGCCCTCACGACATCGACGTGTGCGAGGCGGTGACCGAGGAGGTGCTGCGCGAGGTCTTCGCCCAACTGGCCATGCAGGACGTCTTGCTGGAAGGTATGCTCTTGAAGCCGAACATGGTGATCTCGGGCACGGAATGCCCCGAGCAGGCCGACGTGGAAGAAGTGGCCGAGCGCACCGTGGCCAGCCTGCAACGCTGCGTGCCCGCGGCCGTGCCGGGCATCGTCTTCCTGTCCGGCGGCCAGTCCGACGAAGTGGCCACGGCCCATCTCAACGCCATGAACCAACTTGAAATGGCCCGCCCCTGGAAGCTCAGCTTCTCCTATGGCCGCGCCCTGCAGGCGGCCCCGCTGAAAGCCTGGTCCGGCAAGACCGATAACGTCGCGGCCGGGCAGGCGGCCTTCATGGCCCGGGCCAAGGCCAACGGCGCCGCGACGTTAGGCGCCCTTTAATTTCCTTGCCCCACCCTCTAGACCGGGCGCTGCCTGAATCACACCGCAGCGCCCCTTCCTTTCCAACACCTCTCGTCATCAACACAATGGAGACACATCATCATGGCCGTTCGGGTTGCTATTAACGGTTTTGGGCGCATCGGGCGCCTGGTCTTTCGCGCGGCCATGGAGTCCGGCCGTAAGGACGTGGAATTCGTCGCGATCAACGATCTGGGCTCGCCCGCGGACAACGCCCATCTGTTGCAATTCGATACGGTGCACGGCCGTTATCCGGGCAAGATCCAGGCCATGAAAGAGGCCATCAAGGTGGACGGCAAAAAGGTCCAGGTGCTGTCCGAGCGCAATCCGGCCGATTTGCCCTGGGGCGATCTGGGCGTGGATATCGTCATGGAATGCACCGGGCTCTTTGCCAGCAAGGAAAAGGCCTCGGCCCATCTGAGCGGCGGCGCCAAGCGGGTTCTGGTCTCGGCGCCCTGCAGCGAAGCGGACCTGACGGTGGTCTACGGCGTCAACTCCAGCAAGCTGCGCAAAAGCCATCACGTGGTCTCCAACGCGTCTTGCACCACCAACTGCCTGGCCCCGGTCGCTTTCGTGCTCAACAACGCCATCGGCATCAAGCACGGCTTCATGACCACCATTCACTCCTTCACCGGCGACCAGCGCACCGTGGACACCCTGCACAAGGACCTGGCCCGGGCGCGTACCGCCTCGGCCAACATGATCCCCACCTCCACCGGCGCCGCCCGCGCGGTGGGCTTGGTGCTGCCCGAACTGAAGGGCAAGCTGGACGGAACCTCCGTGCGCGTGCCCACCGCCAACGTCAGCCTCATCGACCTGACCTTCACGGCCAAGCGCAAAACCAGCGTGGAAGAGATCAACGAGGCCATCACAAAGGCGGCCAAGACCAAGCTGAAGGGAGTGTTGGGTATCAACGACCTGCCCCTGGTTTCCTCGGACTACAACCACAATCCGGCCTCTTCCACCTTCGATCTGCGCGAGACCCAGGTGATCGACGGCACCTTCGTGCGGGTGATGGCCTGGTACGACAACGAATGGGGCTTTTCCAACCGCATGAGCGACACGGCCGTGGCCATGGGCAAATTGCTCTAAGGCCCGCCTCGCCACAGGGACCCTCTTGGGTCATGATGACGGGGCGTGAAAGCCCCGTCATTTTTTTTGGCCCACCCGATCATGGAAACATCCCACGCCAAGCGCCACGCCATCATCGTTCATTCCTTTGAGCAGGCCCAAGCCGTGTTGCAAGCGGCCGCGTCTCTGGGCACACCGGCGACCCTCATGAGCGCGCCCGATGCCGCCCACTATATGGGGGCTCCCGTTTTGGCGGTGCTGTTTCAGCAAGCATTCGACGCGGTGTCGGCGGCCCGGGCGACGGCCGTAATCGATTGCGGGGAGGATGCCGGCTATGCGTTGGAGGCCCTGCGTCACGCCGCGGGCCAAAAGCGCCTCGCCGTGCTCTATCAGGGCCCGGCCGCGGCCGCGCTGGTTTCCATTGCCGAACAGCAAGGCGCCGAGCTTATTCTGGAGGCACCGCCTAGCCTCCACTTGACCGCGGGCATGGAAATCGAGGAAACCCTTAAAAAAGCCCTGCAATGTTCTGATTTTAATGAAATTAGCTGACCCTAGACAACATGATCGGTGAAACCAAGTGGTCCCACGCCTTTATCTGATTAGCCCTGATCTCGGCGACGCGTCACAGCTCGCCGCCTTTGCGGCACAACTGCCGGCGGCCCTGGAGGCCGGCGACGTGGCCTGCCTGCTGCTGCACGGCGGCGATGACACGGCACTGCAAGATCTGCGGCAAAAGGCGCAAGACCGAGACGTTGCCGTGCTGCGGCACAATGGCATGGAATCTGGTAACCACTTCGATGGTATTCATCTGGATGTCAGCGAAAACGATGCCGCACAAAAGATCAAGAATGCCCGCCAAGCCCTTGGAAAATATAATATAATAGGCGCCAGTTGCGGCCATTCCCGCCACTGCGCCATGGTGGCGGGGGAAGCGGAGGCGGACTATGTGGCCTTCGGCGCCATGGACCATCCGCCCACCGACGCGGACCTGGCGCTGCTGTCTTGGTGGCAGGACGTGATGGAGCCGCCCTGTGTCGGCTTGGGCGCTACCTCGCTCGCCCACTGCCGGGATATGGCATCAAACGGTGCCGACTTTGTCGCCCTCGGGCCGGGGTTGTGGCAGTCCTTCCCCTCACTCGCCGTGGCGGTCGGTCAGGTCCAAGAATGTTTTTCCCGGCCCAGGGATTAAATGCCCGGCCCGCCATCTGGACAATTGCGTCCCACGGGGCAAACTGTTAGCTTCCGCGCGCTTTTTAGACCCAATCAAATTCGGACCAGACTTATGAAAATCAACGGCAATGCCGTGCGCCCCGGCAACGTCATCGAGCACAACGGCCGCCTGTGGCGGGCCATGAAAATCCAGCACACCCAACCCGGCAAGGGCGGCGCCTATTTGCAGGTGGAACTGAAGGACATCCGCGACGGCACCAAACTGAACGAACGCTTCCGCGCCAGCGAAAGCGTGGAACGGGTGCGGCTCGACCAGAAGGAATACCAGTACCTCTACGCCGACGGCGACATGCTCACCTTCATGGACAACAACACCTACGAACAAGTGACCGTTCACAGTGACTTAGTGGGTGACCCTAAAGTCTTTTTGCAAGACGGCATGACGGTTACCATCGAGTCCTTTGAGGACGACCCCATCTCGGTCATGTTGCCCGATACCGTGGTCATGGAAGTGGTCGAGGCCGATCCCGTGGTCAAAGGTCAGACCGCGTCGTCGTCTTACAAACCAGGTAAGCTGGAAAACGGGGAGCGCATCATGGTGCCGCCCCACATCGAATCAGGCACCCGGGTGGTGGTTTTCACCGCCGACGGCAGCTACAGCGAACGGGCCAAGTCTTGAGGACCCCCCGTTCAGCCACCATCAATGTGATGATGAAGGCCGCCGACAAGGCGGCCCGTCATTTGCGGCGCGACTTCGGCGAAGTGGAAAATCTCCAGGTCTCCAAAAAGGGCCCGGCGGATTTTGTATCGACGGCCGATCTGAAGGCCGAGTCCATTATCCGCGAGGAGCTTTCCTACGCCCGGCCCGACTACGGGTTTTTGATGGAAGAATCCGGCGCCCACGAAGGCAGCGATGCCAGTGACCGGCGCTGGATCGTCGATCCTCTCGACGGCACCACGAATTTTTTGCACGGCCTGCCCCACTGGGCTATTTCCATCGCCCTGGAGGAGCGCGGCGAACTGATTGCCGGGCTGGTATTCGACCCCATCAAGGATGAGGTGTTTCGCGCCGAAAAGGGCCAGGGCGCCTTTTTGAACGACCGGCGCATTCGCGCTTCGGCGCCCCGGGACATGTCCAGTTCCCTGGTCGCCACGGGCATGGTGCGGGCCAGCGGCGATGCCCGCTACTTCGCCGAGTTGCAGGCGGCATTGATGGGGACCGGGGGCATCCGGCGCTGGGGCACCGCCTCGCTGGATCTGGCCTATGTGGCCGCCGGACGCTATCAAGGTTTCTGGGAGTACGGCCTTTCCCCCTGGGACGTGGCCGCGGGCATCGTGATCCTGCGCGAGGCCGGGGCCCTGGTGAGCGACACTAGCGGCAAGCCGATCCGCCTGGACAGCCCAAGCATCCTGGCCGGCAACGACTCTTGCCACGGGGGCCTGATGAAGCTTTTCCGCCAGGCTGCCGCCAAATAGGGCCGTTTCCAAGTGAGGCCGCTTCCAGGTTGGCCGCCGCCCAATCGGTCCGGGCGGAGCTTGGCATAAACGGCCCGGTCGCGCCCCGGTGGCGCTAATGATAACGCCCCTTGGTTTTACCTGGTCCGGTGAAATCATCTAAGCTATTATAATAATTGGGATTCGGATCAGGGGATGGAATAAAGGGACAGAGCGTTTGTATGCGAAATTGCGCATAAGGGCCGTCGCGGCCCGCCGCGAACGGGCCGGTACGGGGCCGGCAGTCCCCTTGACGGCCCCCCTTGTCATAGCCGCGCTGATACTCGCGGCGCAGGTCTCTCCGAGCCATGGTCAGTCGGGCGTCTATATCAATCAAGGTGCCATTGACCGGCTTTCGGAAACCCCCTCCCTCGCCCCTTTGACCAACGGCCAGCCGCGCGCCGCCACCGAGGTATTGCTCTTCCCGCCGGCCACGGCGCCGCAAAGCCAGTTGGTCTCCCAGGAAGCCATCTCCCTCCTGCGGGCCGAACTGGAAGCCGAACAAGCCGCCAATCCGGGCCAGCGTCGCTATTCCGCCGTCCTGCTCGGCAGCCTGGGCCTGGGCCCGGCCCCAGGTCTGCAAATCACCCCCACACCCGAATTGCCCCAGATCGCCAGCGCACCGGAAGCCACCGATCTGGTCGATCCCAATGCTACGATCCAGCCGGGATCGACGCCGCCGCCATCTCCCGAAGCGGCCTCGACTCCGGCCCAACCTTCGGCCGAAACGCCCCCATCCGCCGGGCCGGTCGAAACGGCGGCAACAAATTCCGATAACCGGAGTTTAGAGGCGCAAAGCGGGGATCAGAGCACGACCGACCAAGGTAAAACCAAAAAAAACACAAACAAAACAGATAAAAAGCAGCAAAAAGAGCAAGTCGCGGCCGTTCCAAAAGAGCAAAAAAATGAGCAGACGACCTCTGTCGCCTTCGCCGCGGACTCGACAGAACTATCGGTCAAGGATAAGGAAGTCTTGACGGAATTGGCACAAAGACTAAACGATAACTCAGAAGTGCGACTCCAACTGCTCGCATATGCTAACGATGATGGCGAGGGGGCCCAGACGGCCCGTCGGCTGTCCTTGTCCCGAGCGCTGGTGGTGCGGCGTTTTTTGGTCGAACAAGGCGTATCAGCGTCACGGGTTCAGGTGCGGGCTTTGGGGAATCAGGCGATCGATGGCGTACCCGATCGTGTGGATATTCTGCCCTTGGGAGGCTGATGTTGGGTCAGTGGGCGATTTTCAATCGATTGACGCGGGCACTCCTTGTCCGCCGCCACATTTTGGATGACGGGGCCACAACCGGGACATGACGCGACCGCATCGTTACCTCATTCGAATGATCATATTCTTGGTGATCGTGACTGTCGGTTGCGCCGCCCTTGCGCTTCAGTTGACGGACGCTTTCGTCGCCAACCCCATTCTCAACGGCCTTATTCTCGGCACCCTGCTGCTTGGGATCCTTTACATCTTTCGCCAGGTGTTGATGCTCCGCGCCGAAATCAGCTGGATCGAGAAGTTTCAGCAGGAAAGCAGCGGGCGCCTGGTCCTGCCCGGTAGTTTGTCCAATCAAAAGCCGCCGCGCTTGCTGGCGCCCATGGCCAACATGATCGGGGAAAAGGCCGGCCGCCTGACTCTGTCCACCCTGTCCATGCGCACCTTGCTGGACGGCATTCATAGCCGAATCGAGGAATCCCACGAAATCTCCCGCTACCTGATCGGTCTTCTCATTTTCCTGGGCCTCTTGGGTACCTTTTGGGGCCTTTTGGAGACGGTCAACGCGGTAGGCGATACCATCGCCGGGCTCAGCGGCGGCACCGGCGACCCGGCCGCCTTGTTCGAGGAATTGAAGGTGGGGCTGGAGACGCCCCTGTCGGGCATGGGCACCGCTTTCAGCTCCTCCCTCTTCGGCTTGGCGGGTTCCTTGGTTTTAGGCTTTTTGGAGCTTCAGGCCGGACAGGCCCATAACCGCTTCCTGAACGACCTGGAGGAATGGCTCTCGGGCATCACCAAGCTGTCGTCCGGCGCCGCCATCGGCGACGGCGACCAGTCGGTGCCCGTCTATATCCAAGCCTTGCTTGAACAGACCGCGGAAAGTTTGGATCAACTGCAGCGCAGCGTGGCCCGCACCGAGGGTGACCGGGACATGACCAAAAACAGCCTGACCAACTTGAGCGACCAGCTGGGTATTTTGAACGATCATATGAAAAACCAGCAGGCCATCTTCCTGAGTTTTGCCCAGAACCAGGCCGCCTTGAAGCCGGTCTTCACCCGCCTGGCGGAAATGGACACCATGTCCGGCGGCGGCATGGACGAAAGCACCAAGGGCCACATCCGCAATCTGGATCAACGCCTGGGCCGCATGGCCTCGGACATCAATGCGGGACGGGACCAGGCGGTCGAGGAACTGCGCGGCGAAATCCGCCTTTTGACCCGTACCCTCGCCGCCATGGCAGAGGAAGCCTAGGCCCTTGCCGATCTTGGCCAAACGTAAAGGACACTCGGCGCCGTGTACGCCCTAGGACGCCAAAGCGGCCGTCGCGCGGTCAACATCTGGCCCGGCTTCGTGGACGGGCTGGCTACCTTGCTGCTCGTGGTCATTTTTGTGCTCATGGTCTTCATGGTGGCCCAGTTTTTCCTCTCGGTGGCCTTGTCGGGACGGGACGAAGCCCTCGACCGCCTGCGCGCCGAGGTTTCCGAACTGGCCGACCTGCTGGCCCTGGAGCGCAGCGCCAACGCGGATCTGCGCATCAACGTGGCCGAGCTGTCGTCCCAACTGCAGACCTCGGTGGATGCCCAGGACTCCCTCAGCAATCAGCTGCGCGCCTTGGTGCAGGAACGGGACGATCTGGCCGGCCGTCTGGCCTCGGCGGAAAGCGATCTGGAAAAGGCCAGCGCCCGGGTCAAGGGCAACGAGGAAAACCTGGACGAGGAGCGGGACAAGCTGGACGCCGCCCTGGCGGAGCTGGAAGTCAGCCAGGAAAAGCTGGAAGTGGCGCTCGCCACCATCGCCGCCAACAATCTGGAGCTGGAAGACGCCTACAAGACCATCGAGGCGGACAAGGAAACCATCGAGGCCCAGTTGGCGGAGCTGGCGATCCTCCAGTCCCTGCGCGACGATATGATCGCCGAATTGGCCGCCTCCGAAGCCAGTCTGGAAGACACCCGCGACGAACTGGGCCTGCAACAGGAAATCAGCGAGGAATCCAAGGCCCAGATCGCCCTGCTCAACCGCCAGGTCGCCGCCTTGCGGCAGCAGTTGGCCAGTTTGGCCCTCACCCTTGACGAAGCGGAAGCCAAAAACAAGGAGCAGGAGGTGGAGATCGCCGACCTGGGCAAGCGGCTGAACGTGGCCTTGGCCAACAAGGTTCAAGAGCTCGCCCGCTACCGCTCGGACTTTTTTGGCCGCTTGCGGGAGTCCTTGGGCGATCGGCAGGATATTCGGGTGGTGGGCGACCGCTTCGTCTTCCAGTCGGAGGTTCTCTTCGGCAGCGGCTCGGCCCAACTGGGCTTCGAAGGACGCGCCCAGCTCGCCCAACTGGCCCAGGCGCTGAAGGAAATCGCCGCCGAGATCCCCGATGACATTCCCTGGGTGCTGCGGGTGGACGGCCACACGGACCGCAATCCCATCGCCACCTCTCTGTTTCCCTCCAACTGGGAGCTGTCCACCGCGCGGGCCATCGAGGTGGTCAAATTCCTGATCGATCAGGGCATCCCGGCGGAGCATCTGGCCGCCACGGGCTTCGGCGAGTTTCAGCCCCTGGATGACGGTGACGATGAAATCGCCTTCCGCCGCAACCGCCGTATCGAACTCAAGCTGACCCAGCGGTAGAGTTCCCCGCGGGCGGGCGACGGGATGTTTTCCCGCTCACCCCCAGAGCATGCGCTTGAGGGTGCCGTGCTTGTCGATAAATTGGTGCTTCAGGGCGCCGCCCGCATGAGCCAGGATCACCGCGATCAGGCCATAGGCCACGTAGTAGTGGAAATCGATGGCCAGGTCCCGCATCTCGTTCGATATGGCGGTGACCGCCGGCACCTGGAACAGGCCGAAAAAGGAAAAGCCGGCACCGGCCGAGGTGGAGATCATGTAGCCGGAAACGGGAATGGCGAACATGGCCAGGATCAAGAGGAAGTGGGCCACGTGAGCAGCCATCTTTTCCCAGGACAGTAACTCCGACTGCACCGGCGGCGATGGGGAAACCACCTTCCAAAGCAGATAGACACAGGCCAGCCCCAGCACCAGCATGCCCAGTTCCCGGTGCAGCTCCAGCCCACGGTTGTACCAGCTGTCGTAATAGCTCAGCCCGACCATCCACCAGCCCAGGCCGATCAGCCCGATAATGCCCAGGGCGATCAGCCAATGGAGCAGCTTGGTGACGAGGCCGTAACGGTTTTTGCTATTACGCAGCATGGCACTCAAACCGTATTATGATGGAATTCGAGGCGTCACTTCTTGATCGCTTCGATAAAGAGATCCACTTCGACCTGCTGAGCACCCGGGCCCAGGTCGTAGTTCATGTCGAAGTCGCTGCGGGTCAAGGTGTATTGCCCTTCGAAACCAGCGCGGTAGCCGCCCCAGGGATCCTTGCCTTCGCCGATTTTCTTGACCTCGAACCAAATGGGCTTGGTCACCCCGTGCAAGGTCAAGTCGCCGTGCAGGGTGCCACCGTTTTCATCGCCCTCGAACTTGGTGCTCTTGAAGGTAATGGTCGGGTAATTCGCCACGTCGAAAAAGTCAGCGCTGCGCAGGTGCTTGTCCCGTTCCGCATGGTTGGTGTCGATGCTGTTGGCGTCGATCACCAATTCGATGCCCTGGGCCTCGGCTCCCTTGGAGGGGTCGAAGGTCATGGTGCCGTCGATGGTGTTAAAGCGGCCGGACAGCCAGCTGAACCCCAAGTGTTTGGTTTTAAATTCCACAAATGAATGGGTCGGATCGATCTGATACTCCTCGGCACTCACGACAAAGCTACTGCTGGCCAAGACAACCGCCGACAGGGCCGCCGTCGCAACAGCATTTTTCACGGAAAGTTTCATGGCATCATCCTCGTGCAATTTTGTGAACGGGCTAACTTTAGCAATTGAGATTGGATGATAACATAATATCGCAAAGCGAATGATTCCAGTGCACTCCATCACGGATTCGTGAGACCGCGCCAAGGCCGACCAAAGGTTCTGGTTACTGGGAAAACTGCAGGGCGGCCAAACGGGCATAGAGCCCGTCGTTTCGCACCAGGGTGGCATGATCGCCGCTCTCCACCAAACGGCCCTTGTCGAGCACCAGGATACGGTCGGCCTTTTGCACGGTGGCCAATCGGTGGGCGATCACCAAGGTGGTGCGCCCGACCATCAGGCCGTCCAAGGCCTGCTGCACGGCCCGTTCACTTTCCGCGTCCAGGGCCGAGGTGGCTTCGTCCAGCAGCAGCACCGCCGGATCCCGCAGAATGGCCCGGGCAATGGCCAAGCGCTGGCGCTGCCCGCCCGAGAGGCGCACGCCCTTGGCGCCCAAAAAGGTGCCCAGACCCTCCGGCAGATCCTCCAAAAAATCCAGCGCCGCGGCTAGGCGGGCGGCCTCGCGCACTTCCGCATCGCTGGCCCCGGGGCGGCCGTAGCGGATGTTCTCCCAAGCGTCGGCGGAAAAGATCACCGGCTCTTGGGGCACCAAGCCCAGGCGGGCACGCACAGCTTCCGGATCGGCCGCCCGCACATCCACCCCATCCAACAGCACCGCGCCCGACTGGGGGTCGTAAAAACGCAGCAGCAATTGAAAGAGGGTGGATTTTCCCGCCCCCGAGGGTCCTACAATGGCCACCTTTTCGCCGGGCGCCACCTGGAACGACAGGCCTTCCAGGGCGGAACGATCGGGCCGCGCGGGATAGTGGAACACCACTTGATCAAAACGCACCTCGCCCCGGCTGGGACTGGGCAAGGCTTGGGGCCGGGCCGGCGCGGCAATCTCCGTCTCGCTGGCCAGAAGCTCGAACAGGCGCTCGGTCGCCCCGGCGGCCCGCTGCAAATCACCGATCACCTCGCTGATCGCCCCAACCGAACCGGCCACCACGATGGCATAGAAGATAAAGGCCGAAAGGTCCCCCGCCGAGAGGCGCCCGGCGAGCACGTCCCGCCCGCCGATCCACAAGATGAAGGAGACGGCGCCGAAGACCAAGGCGATGACCACGGCGGTGAGCAGGGCCCGGGCCCTGACCCGCTCGATGGCGATGGCCAAAGCGTCCTCCACCCGGCTGCCGAAAAGGCGCCGGTCTTCTGGCCCGTGACCGAAAGCCTGTACCGTGCGGATGGCGGTCAGGCTTTCCTCGGCGTAGACCCCCAGGTCCGCGACCCGGTCCTGGCTGGCCCGGCTCAGCCGGCGCACCCGCCGGCCATAGGTCAGGATGGGCAGGAGAACCAGGGGCACCACCAGGAACACCAAGCCGGTCAACTTGGCGGAGGTCACCACCAACAGCACCGAACCGCCCAGGAACAGCAGGCTGTTGCGCAAGGCGATGGAGGCCGATGACC
>JANQKX010000570.1 GCA_028280915.1 Kiloniellaceae bacterium | reverse complement strand
CCGTCAGACCGAAGACCTCTGCGGGGCGGTGCTTGCCGCCACGGGCGGCCGGCGGCTGAGTTTGGTCGCGGACGTGGTTGGCGGCGACCAGTTCCCGGCTTATCTGGATTTGTTGCGGCGCGGTGGGCGCTATGTCACCGCCGGTGCCATTGCCGGGCCCATGGTCAATCTGGATCTGCGCAGCCTTTACCTGAGATCCTTGTCGTTTTTCGGCTCCACCGTCTACCGGCCCGACACCTTCCCCACCTTGATCAAGCTGGTGACCGACGGCAAGCTGCGGCCCAAGGCGGACCGCACCTTCCCCCTGGCGGAAATCGGGACCGCGCAGAGCCTCTTCCTGGAAAAAAAGCACGTGGGCAGCATGGTCCTGCTGCCGCCAGCGCCGGTGCTGCCTTGACGCCTCACCGCAGGATCTGTACTGGGCGGTATGATCCACATCAATGAACCAGGCCGCCCAAACATCTAGAAAATGGCGGCAGATGAACCGAATGGCGCCGAGATGACCGACGAACATAATTTTCCGCCCAAACCCCAGGCCACCGCCGAAAGCCTAGCCGACCCCCTTGGCTTCATGGAGGTCGAGCATGCCTGGCACGACGCGGTGACCCGCTGGATCGAAGCGGTGCTGGACGGCTTGGAGAACCGCCCCATTCAGGCCGAGGCGGAGGTCATGGTAGAGTTCCTGACCCGGGATCTGCCGCGCCACATCCAAGACGAGGAAGAGGACCTCTTTCCCCTGCTCAAGGAACGCTGCGGCAACGACAGCAGCACAAAAGCGGTGATTTCCCGCCTCAGCGAGGAGCACAAGCTGGACGAGGATCTGGTGGATTTTATCATCGCCGATCTGCAAATGATCGCGGCCAACAAGCGAGTGCCCAACTTGATGCGTTTTTTCGCCAATGCCTCCGGCTTTGCCGAAAATCAGCGCCGCCACCTGGCCTGGGAGAACCAAACGGTCCTGCCCCTGGCCCGCAAGAGCCTCACCGAAGCCGATGTGAAGACGCTGGCCCGCGGCATGGCCGAGCGGCGCGGCCTGAGCGTCGAGTAGGTCCCTGCGCCCCTGCCCGGACTCTTGCTTAAGTACGGACGATCTGCGCCTCGCCGCGAAAGCGGCAATGGGGCCGGGGGCACATGCGGCAGCTGGGCCCGACAGGCACCGCCGCGCGGGAGGAATTGAGGTCAAGGCCGTCGGCATAGATGGTCCGGCCGGCGTTCAGCTCGTCGCAAATGAGCATCACGGATTGCATGACCGGCGCTTCGTGAAAGGCGGCCCGCTGTTTGGTGACGGCCTGGGCGACCATCAAAAACCGCTCGCCATCGGGAAACTCCGTCAGGCGCCGTAGGATACGGCCCGGCGCTTGAAAGGCGTTGAACACCGCCCATAAGGAACAGCTATGGCCATACCGCAGCAAGGGCAGCCCGGGCAGCGGAAACCGCTTGCCCACATGCCCCGCCGGATCGGAGCGTATGAAGGCAAAAGGGACACCCGGGTGCCTTGGGTTTTTTAATGTGACAAGACGATGACAAACCTGCTCGAAACTGGCGTCGAAGCGCTGCTGCAACAGCTCGATATCGTAGCGGCAATCCTCCGCCGACGCCAAAAATGAGTCATAGGGAAACACGATGGCGCCGGCCACATAGGATGCCAGGGCCGAGCGGCAGCGCTCCCGCGCCGCGTCGCTGGAGAAATCGCCGCCCTCCATGATCTTGTCAATCGCCGCCGTCGACTCTTGCAGGGCAATGTGGCGCACCAATTGAAAGCGCCGCGAGGCACTGGGCAAATTCTCGCCGATGGTCAGGTGGCCGCCCGCGGCCCCGTTTGCTGAGACCGGAGCGTCACCGCCGTTCATGGTTTCGCCATTGCGCGTGGCGCCGGGCACCTGAGCCACCCGCAGGTGGTGCACGGACGCCAAATAGGTGCTGAGGGACACCCCATCCATGCCGCCTGCTTCCAACAATCGCTGACGCACTTCGGACCCCAGGTCTTCCAATGCCGGGAACCAGGCGTTGTTCTCGTAGAAAAAGTCGTCCACCTCGTCCGCCGGGGAAAAGGCCATCCCCGGTTTGCCGGCGGTATCGAACAACCGGGCAAGGGACTGGGAGGTTTCCGACAGACGGCGGCTTTCCACGGAGATGATCTCTTGAAACCGCTTGCGGCTTTCCGCGTCGATGTCGGGCATGTCATCCAGGATTTCCGACGACGAGCGAATGGCGGTCACTTGGGACAGCATCTGATATAAGGTGTCACTGAGAACAGGGTCCTGGCTCAAGCGGTCCGCCAAGGCCCGCGAGGCGGCGCTTTGGTCCTGCCAGGCCCGGTAGATGGTCAAGAGAGCCCGCGCCCAGTCAGGATGCCGACCGATCAGTTCAGCGGCGGATTCCGGGGTCAGCTTCAATCGCTGAACCAGCGGTTCGGTCACGATCTCGCACAGCTCGTTGGTGAGACGTTGTTCGGTACGACCGGTCAGGGAATCGGTTTCCACGCCGATCAATCCGGCGATCTTGTTGAGGAGCGCCCCGCCGATTTCCCGTTTGTTGGCCTCGATCAGGTTCAAATAGGAAGGAGAGATCCCCGCACGCTTGGCCAACTCGGCCTGGGTCAAGCCAAGCGCTTTTCGTGTGGACCTAATGCGAAAGCCGGTTGGAGCCCGAACTGCCATTTTTCTCCCAACCCCTGGACACCTGGAAATGCCCTTCACGTCACCGCTAACTGTCAATTTTTGACAAGTCAACCCTTAAATTTCTGTAATAATTTACAAAATATTGCGGCCTTATCAAATACTTATTGCAAAATTTACCGATTCAATTAACAAAGTAAAGGCTCGCTCATAAAAAAACAAACCATAAGCGCGGGCGCGATCCTCGGGAGGCCCACAGTGACCTTTTTCAAAAACACGCTTCACAAAAGCTTTCTGCCGGGGGTGCGCAGTCTTGGTCCAGCATGGGGTTGGACCGGCCTTGCCGACCTGCTTTTTGTCGGCCCATTGACAGTGTCTCGGCACGATGACTGAACCATACCTTCCGAACAAATACACGAAGGCGGAACATCTGTTCCTGGCTTGGGGAAAAATCGTGACGGTGTCGTTTGTCAAAGACCTAAAGGCGTAGAAAACCCGTTACCCGGGCGGCGCACCGGCCCATTGGCGAGGGCGTGTCATCCGGCCCAAAGAAGTACGAAGCGGCACTTGGCCGATCTCATCCATTCTGTCTGGAGGAACAATAGATGAAGAACAGCAAATTCACAGTCAACCGCCGAACGGTCTTGAGGTCCGGCGCCGCCGGCGCGGTGGCTCTCGCGGCCCCGAGCTTTTTCGTCCGCAACGCCTGGGCCCAGGACTTTTGCAACATGCCCACCGGCGATACGGTGACCTTCGGCTTCAACGTGCCCCAGACGGGCCCCTACGCGGACGAGGGTGCGGATGAGCTGCGCGCTTATCAGCTGGCGGTCAAGCACCTGAACGGCGAAGGCGATGGCGGCATGTTGAACACCATGCAGCCCACCTCTCTGAAGGGCAACGGCGTGCTGGGCAAGAAAGTCGCCTTCGTGACCGGCGACACGCAAACCAAATCCGACGCGGCCCGCGCCTCGGCCAAGCGCATGATTGAAAAAGACGGCGCCATCATGATCACCGGCGGCTCGTCCTCGGGCGTGGCCGTGGCGGTTCAGTCCCTGTGCCAGGAAATGACCGTGGTCTTCATGGCCGGCCTGACCCACTCCAACGACACCACCGGCAAGGACAAGCGGCGCTACGGCTTCCGCCATTTCTTCAACGCCTACATGTCCGGGCTGGCCTTGGCGCCGGTACTGGAAAACGCCATGGGCAACGAACGCCG
>JANQKX010000534.1 GCA_028280915.1 Kiloniellaceae bacterium | reverse complement strand
GTCCAACCCCTACTACCGGGATGATCTGCGGCCCCTCAGCGGCCGGGACGGAGCGGTGGCCAAATTTGTGCAATCGGATGAAGCCTTTGACCCTTTTTTCGCCGGCTTGGCGGACCTGATTACACCGCTGGTGCCCCGCTTCGAGGCGGGGGGGAAGAGCTACCTCACCCTGGCCTTCGGCTGCACCGGCGGACGGCATCGCTCGGTCGCCACGGCCGAACTCTTTGCGCAATGGTTGCGTGATCACAACAGACAAGTGACAATCCATCACCGCGATATTACCCGCGACCCCCAGCGTCATGCGGAGCAGGATCAAGCAAAACAACCGTGATTCCTGACCGGCTTCGCGCTAAGACAAGGGGTGATAGGGGAAACAAGGACCGCGATGGGCGCTTGACGTAACAGCCGCGAGACGAAAAAAAGGCTGAAAAAAAGAAGGGCAGAAAATGATTGGAATGGTGCTTGTCACACATGGCCGCCTCGCCAACGAGTTCATGAACGCCTTGGAACATGTGGTGGGGCCGCAGAGCGCCGTCTGCACGGTCTGCATCGGGCCGGATGACGACATGGAACTGCGGCGCCAGGAAATCATCGACTGCATCAACAAGACCAATGACGGCGACGGTGTGGTATTGCTGACGGACATGTTCGGCGGGACGCCGTCCAACCTGGCCATATCGGTGATCGACAAAGGCCCCGTCGAGGTGATCGCCGGTATCAATCTGCCCATGTTGATCAAACTGGCGGGCCTGCGCAGTACCGCCTCCCTGAGCGAGGCCGTGATCCAAGCCCAGGAAGCGGGCCGCAAGTACATCAACGTGGCCTCGCAGCTTTTGGCGGCCGAGAAATCCTGATGGATGCGGTGCCCGCAGACCACCGTCATCCGGTGCGGCGCCAGGTGACCATCGTCAACCAGAAAGGGCTGCACGCCCGGGCCGCGGCCAAGTTCGTCAAACTGGCGGGAAAGTTCGATGCCCGGATTACCGTGGTCAAAAAGGGCAATGAAGTGCCGGGTCTGTCGATCATGGGTTTGATGATGCTGGCGGCGGCGACCGGCTGTGAATTGGAGCTGCGCGCGACCGGCCCGGCGGCGACCCAGGCGGTTGAAGCGCTGGCGCAACTCGTGGCAAACAAGTTCGATGAAGAATGAGGCCAAGGCCAAAGCGCAAGAGAGGATTTTCCAAGGATTAGCGGTCTCGCCCGGGGTGGCGATCGGTCCGGCCCATCTGCGCGAAGCGGGTGAAGTCTCGGTCCCGGACATTCAGCTCCCCAAACGCAAGGTGGCGGCGGAGCTGGAGCGCTTTCAACAGGCCGTCGCCCAAGCGGTGCGCCAGGTGGGCAAGCTGAAGGCCAAGGCCCTCTCCATTCACGGCGCGGCGGCCGAGGAATTGGGGTACCTGCTGGATGCCCATCTGCAGATGCTGGGCTCCTCCCGCCTGATCGGCGGCATTGAACAGCATATCCGTGAGGAAAGGCGCAATGCCGAGGCGGCTGTCATGGCGGAAATGTCCGCCATCGCCCATGAATTCGACGTCATGGATGACGAGTATCTGCGCTCCCGGGGCCAGGAGGTCCGCGAGGTCGGCTTGCGCATCGTGCGCTGTCTGACCCAAGCGGATTTTGCCGCCTATGATTCCCTGCCCAAGGATTCCATCATCATGGCCGAGGAAATCAGCCCGGCCGATACCGCTTTGATGGACCCGGCGGTGGTGGGCGGCTTTGCCACGGTCCTGGGCGGGGCCGAGGGCCATACCGCGATCATGGCGCGGTCCTTGGGCCTGCCCGCGGTGCTGGGCATCGCCGACCTGACCACGGCCGTGCAGAACGGCGACCGGGTCATTATTGACGGCTCCAACGGCCTCTTGATCGTCAATCCCACCGAACAAAGGCTGGCGGAATACCAAAACCGCCTGCGCAGCCTGGCCCGGGAGCAGCGGGCGCTGGCCCGCTTGCGGGATGTGGAGGCGGTCACCCGGGATGGGGAGAAGGTCAGCCTGCAAACAAATCTGGAGCTTCCCCGGGAACTGGAGCAGGCGGAATCCGCCGGCGCGGAAGGCGTGGGTCTGCTGCGCACGGAATTCATGTTCATGAACCGCCAGGATCTGCCCGACGAGGAAGAGCAGTTTCAGGCCCTGGCGGAAATTGTCACCGGCATGTCGGGACGCCCCGTCACCATCCGCACCATGGACGTGGGCGGTGAAAAGCTGGCCTTTTCCCTCGGCGATCAGCTGATCGAGGCGGCCAATCCGGCCCTGGGCCTGCGCGCCATCCGCCTGTCCCTGAAGCAGCCCAAGCTGTTGGAAGCCCAATTGGCCGCCATCCTGCGGGTCGGGGCCCTGGGCCCGGTGCGCATTTTGTTGCCCATGATCTCCAATCCCAGCGAGGTCTATGAGGTGCGCAAGATCATGGAGGTGGTGGTGCGCCGTCTCAAGCGTCGCGGCGTGCCCCTGGCCGATCCCATTCCGCCCTTGGGGGTGATGATCGAGATCCCCGGCGCGGCCCTGGCCGCCGACTCCCTGGCCAAGGCGGCGGACTTTTTCGCCCTGGGCACCAATGACCTCACCATGTACACCCTGGCCATCGACCGCAGCGAGGAACAGGTCGCCCATCTCTACAACCCCCTGCACCCGGCGGTGCTGCGCCTCATCCAGTTCACGGTAGAGGCGGCCTTGCGGGCGCGCATTCCGGTCTCCGTCTGCGGGGAAATCGCCGGCGATCCCCGCTTTACCGCGCTGCTTTTGGGGCTGGGCGTGCGGGACCTTTCCATGACGTCCAACGCCTTGTTGCGGGTGAAAAAACGGGTTCTCGGCCTGGACATGCAGGCCGCGACCCGCCGGGCCCAAGTCATCATGGATCAGTCCGACAGCGGCCGCATCGCCATGCTGATCGACGATTTCAACGAAGCTCTTCACTAGAGATTTCTTTTGTTGGGACGGAGCTTGGCCACCGCGATGGTTGCGGGCTTGCCCCGCCGTTGCCAGGCTGATACATGAGCCTAGATTGAGTGGTGGCGCGTCCTCGAGAGGATCACGCGCCAAGCTCTGGCACGCCGGCATTTGGGCAGGAAAGGAAACGTGAATGGTTGAGGGTCAGGATTTTAAGGTTGCCGATATGGAGCTTGCGGAGATGGGCCGCAAGGAGGTGTCCATTGCCGAAAGTGAAATGCCGGGCCTGATGGCCCTGCGCGAGGAATTCGGCGAGCAACAGCCCTTGGCGGGCGCGCGGATCGCCGGCTGCCTGCACATGACCATTCAGACCGCGGTTCTGATCGAAACCCTGACCGCCCTGGGCGCCACCGTGCGCTGGTCGTCGTGCACCATTTTCTCCACCCAGGACCATGCCGCCGCCGCCATGGCCGCCGC
>JANQKX010000507.1 GCA_028280915.1 Kiloniellaceae bacterium | reverse complement strand
TTTTTTACCGAGGATGTCTTCAAAAAACTGCCCGTGCCCAGCTGGAGCCGGCCCGCCTTCGGCGGTTTGGCGGTGGGCGGCATCGCGGTCTTCTTCCCCGAGGTGTTGGGGGTGGGATATGAATCCACCGACGCGGCCCTTTCCGATCTTTATCCCCTGTGGCTGCTGATCGCCCTCATCGGCCTGAAAACCGCGGCCACGGCCATATCCCTGGGCAGCGGTTTCGGCGGCGGCGTGTTCTCGCCCTCTTTGTTTTTAGGCGCCATGGTGGGTGGGGCCTTCGGCATCTTGGCCACCCTGGTGTTCCCCGAGCAATCCTCCGGGCACGGCGCCTATACCATGATCGGCATGGGGGCGGTGGCCGGCGCGGTGCTGGGGGCGCCGATCTCCACCATCTTGATGATTTTCGAGATGACGGGGGACTATGAGCTCACCATCGCGGTAATGATCGCCACGGTGATCGCCTCGGTCATCACCATGCAGGTTCTGGGCCGGTCCTTTTTCACCTGGCAGTTGGAGCGGCGCGGCGTCTCCATCGACGGCGGCAAGGAAGTGGGCCTTTTGAAAGCCATCAAGGTGAACTCGGTCATGGACCGGCAATTCACCACCATCGCCGAGGACGCGCCCTTGGATCTGGTGCGTCATGAACTGCAGGAGGCGCCCTGGGGCGAGCTTTTTGTCATCAACGCGGACGGCAAGCTGGTAGGCCTCCTGACCTTCACCGATCTGCACGAGGCCGCCTTCGACACCAGCAAGGACGACGTGCTGAACGCGGGCAAGCTGGCGCGGCGGCGCTTTCCCGTCTTGCAGGCCCGCGACGACCTGGGCACGGCGGTGAAGCTGTACAGCGCCACCGGTGAGGTTCATGTGCCCGTGGTGGACGACCGCTCCACCCTGCGCATCATCGGTCTGGCCCATGAACACGAGGTGATGCTGGCCTATCGCCGGGCGCTGAACGAGGCCCGGGCCGAGGAGCGGGGCGACTTTTAGGTCTGCTCTCCTTGCCCCATGTGGGCGTCCGGCGGGTCAACTTTTTAGAGGAAGAGGCCTTTTCCTATGGCCTGGCGGATTTCCTGATCGGCGCTTATCCAGACCGCATGCAATCGGCGGCCCACGGGCCGGATATCACGATCCAGCTGCACTTTACCGCATAGATTGCTTCTACCGCGGTAGAAGTCACCGTTTCATGGCATAAAGATCGGCATTGTCGATTTTGGGCAGCTTTATGCCGTTTATTTCGCCTTACCATCGGACAGCGGTGGTTAAATGATCCGTATCAAAACCGCCTGGTAAAAGGCATTTCGAAAAAAATCATCAACAGGGAGGATATTATGATTTCTTTCCGTAAGGTCGTCACGGCCGTGGCCGCAACCGCGCTGCTGGCCGGCTCGGGTCTGTCGCCGGCCCTCGCCGCGCCGGAATCCGACGAGCCCATCAAGCTGGCCATGAACGAATGGACCGGCCAGCACATCTCGACCCGGGTCGCCGGGGACATCCTGAAGCGCCTGGGCTACAACGTGGAATACGTGACCGCCGGTTATTATCCGCAGATGACCGCGCTGCAGGACAACTCCATCACCGCCACCTTGGAGATTTGGAGCTCCAACATCGGTGACAACTACGAAAAGGCCTTGGCCTCGGGCAAGGCGGTGGAGCTGGGTGATCTGGGCTTGGACCCCATCGAGACCTGGTATTACAACGACGCCATGGCCGCGGCCTGCCCGGGCCTGCCCGATTGGAACGCCTTGAAGGACTGCGCCGAAGCCATTGCCACGGCGGAAACCTTTCCCCAAGGTCGCCTGCTGGACTATCCGGCCGACTGGGGCACCACCAACGTGGACCGGATCGCCGCCTTGGGTCTGCCCCTGAAATCCGTGCCGGCGGGCAGCGAGGGCGCCTTGATCGCCGAAATGAAAGCGGCCCAGGCCTCCGACAAGCCCTTGATGCTCATGTTCTGGGCGCCCCACTGGGCCTTTGCGGAGATCAGTCTCACGCCCGTCGAACTGCCCCCTTATGAAGAAGGCTGCTATGACGATGCCGCCACCGGCGTCAATCCGGACGCCACCTACGACTGTGACTGGAAACGGGGCCGCATCAGCAAGATCGCCTGGGTGGGCATGGAAGAAACCTGGCCCGGCGCCTATCACTTCCTCAAGCACTATACCCTCACCAATGACGATCAGATCCCCATGATGAAGGCGGTGGATCAGGACGGCGAGGATCTGGACGCGGTGGTGGCCGCTTGGATCGATGCCAATGAGGACCGCTGGAAAGCTTGGGTCGCGCCCGAGAACTGACCTTGGGCTTCCGCCGAATCTTGTATAGGGCCGAATCTTGTATAGGATTGGGGCGGCGCCGGGCTTTCGAGCCCGCGCGCCGTCGCGATCTGCATGCTGAGCCCTCCTGTTTGGGCCCTGTCGCAGGTCCCTCTGTAAACGTCCTCGGGCAGATCAAAACCCTCCGCAAGTGAGCGGGCCTCAGGATCAAAAAAAGACCGCAGGAGAGGATTCCATGTCGGAAGCCCTGACCGACTCGGCATATGCCCTTGAAGGCGGCGTGTCCGCGCGCCCGGCAAAGGATCAGGTCATGATCTCCTGCCGTAACATCTGGAAAGTCTACGGCGAGAACCCCGGCGTTTATTTCCCCGACGGCAGCGGCGATTTGGCCGATCCGGCCGGCGCCATCGAGCAGATGCGGGCCGACGGCTGCGTGGCGGCGGCCTGTGACGTGAGCTTCGACGTGCGGGTGGGGGAGATCTTCATCATCATGGGGCTGTCGGGCTCGGGCAAGTCCACCATGGTGCGCTGCCTCTCCCGCTTGGTGGAGCCCACCGCAGGGGAGGTGCTTCTGGACGGGGAGGATCTGCTGCAGGCGAGCGAGCAGGAGCTGATTTCCATCCGCCGGCACCGCATGGGCATGGTGTTCCAAAACTTCGGCCTGCTGCCCCATTTGACCGTTCTGGAAAACGTCGCCTTTCCCCTGAAGGTGCAGGGCATGGGGGTGGCCGAGCGCATGGACCGGGCCCGTCAGATGATCGACCTGGTCGGTCTGGAGGGACGGGAGCAGAGCTTTCCCCGCCAGCTTTCCGGCGGCCAGCAGCAGCGGGTGGGCATCGCCCGCAGCCTGGCGGTGGGGCCGGACCTGTGGTTCTTGGACGAGCCCTTCAGCGCCCTGGACCCGCTGATCCGGCGCCAGATGCAGGACGAATTCCTGCGCCTGCAAAAGATCCTGCACAAGACCATCGTCTTCATCACCCACGACTTCCTGGAGGCCCTGCGCCTGGCCGACCGTATCTTGATCATGAAGGACGGCGCGGCGGTGCAGATCGGCACGCCGGCGGATATCGTCATGCGCCCGGCCAGCGACTACGTGGCGGAATTCACCCAGGACG
>JANQKX010000399.1 GCA_028280915.1 Kiloniellaceae bacterium | reverse complement strand
GGCTGATCTCCGACATCGCCGAGCAGACCAACCTGCTGGCGCTCAACGCCACGATCGAGGCCGCGCGCGGGCGAGGCCGGCAAGGGCTTTGCCGTGGTCGCCTCGGAGGTGAAAAACCTGGCCAATCAGACCGCCAAGGCCACCGACGAGATCTCGGCGCAGATCAGCGGCATGCAGTCCATCACCCAAGACACCTCAGAGGCCATCGGCAAGATCAGCGGCATCATCAACGAGGTGAACAGCATCGCCGGGGGCATCGCCGCGGCGGTGGAAGAGCAAGGGGCCTCGACCCAGGAGATCGCCCGCAACGTGCAGCAAGCCTCGCAAGGCACCCAGGAAGTCAACGGCAACATCGCCGGCATCACCGAGGCCGTGACCACCAACGGCGCCTCGGCCGGCCAGGTGCTCTCGGCCGCGAACGAACTATCCGGCCAGTCGGAGAAACTGCGCGCGCAGGTCTCCGCCCTGGTGGATCAGATCCGCGCCGCTTGATTTTGACCCTGAACGGGGGTGGGCACGGGCCGCGCCTTGGTATTAGCCCACGACCCACCAGCGCTCGATGATGTGGCGGCCGTCGGTGGGACGGTCCTGGGCCAGTTCTCCGTGGCCCACCTTTTGGCCTCGCGCCAGAATGTTGTCGGGAAAGCCCCAGATCAACTGGCCGGCCTCGTCGTGCACCAGCTTTTGCAGCTCGGCCATCATTTCGCGCCGCTTGTCGCTGTCCAATTCCGCGTTGGCCTGTTCCAAAACCTGCACGAAGCGCTCGTTTTCGAACATGGATTCGTTCCAGTCCGCGCCGGGCAGATAGCCGGTGGAGAGCATCTCGCTGGCGCGGGTATAGCCGCCCCAGTAATTGGTGAAGATGGCCTTTTGCATATAGACGTTGGACCAATAGCCGTCCGCCGGCTCCCGGACCACGGTCACCTCGATACCCGCCGGCTTGACCGATTGCTGTAGAACCGTGGCCGCGTCCACGGCCCCGCCGAAGGCCGCGGCGCCGGCGCTGACATTCAGCTTGAGGGAATCCAGTCCCGCCTTTTTCAGGTGGAACTTGGCTTTTTCCGGATCGTAGGATCGCTGTTCCAGACCGGCATCATGGTAGTAATAAGACGGCCCGATGGGGTGATCGTTGCCGATAGTGCCATGTCCCCGTAACACCTTGGCGATCAATTCCTCCCGGTCGCAGGCGTATTTCATAGCTAAGCGCACGTCGTTGCTTTGAAAGGGGTCACGATCGGACATCATGCTGAAGAGGTAATGCAGCGGTCCTTGGGTCTTTTCCACCACGATCCCGTCCTGGCCTTGCAGCCGGTCCACCACCTTAAAATCGATCTCGTCGATCACATCCACGTTGTCCGACAGCAACGCGTTGTTGCGGGCGGTGGCATCGGCGATGGTGAGCACCTCCACCGAAGCGGCATGGGCCCGGTCGTCACGCCAGTAGTTGGGGTTGCGCTCCAGTACCGCGCGGATGCCGGGCTCGAATTCCTTCAGCACATAGCCGCCGGTGCCGATGCCCGAAACCCCGTCGATCCCATCGTCGGCCGCCTTGCAGATGGTGAAGTTGGCCGAGGCCAGGCTGAAGGGGAAATCCACGTTCGGCTTGACCAAGTCGATCACCAGGCGAGACGGGCCGTCGGCCTGGATCTCCTGGATCTGGTCGGCGATGGGCTTGACCGCGGAATTCGAATCTTCACCCCGGTGGTGGTTGATCGAGGCGATCACGTCGTCCACGGCGAGGGTCTTGCCATCATGGAACTGAACCCCCTCGCGCAGGGCGAAGGTCCAGCGGGTGGCGTTGTCGTTGGGCTCCCACTCCGTCGCCAGGCAGGGCGCCAGGGTGGCCCCGGCCTCGATCTGGGTCAGGGTGTTGCGCAGCCCATAGGCCACCATCCATTGGCAGCCGTTGAACAGCAGAGCCGGGTCCAGGTTGTCCGTGGTCTGGCCGTGATTGGTGCCGATGCGCATATGACCACCCTTGGCGGGTTCGGCCGCGGCGACCTTGTCGGCGAAGGCGATCGCCGGACCGGCCAGTCCCAGCAGCGCCGCCCCCTGCAGAAGGTCGCGGCGGGACAGTTGGCGACCGCGGTAGGCGGCCTTGAGAGTTTCAAAACGCGGATCGCGGCTTTTTTCGGTCATGAGTGCTTCCCCATCCAGCAGGTCAGTTGAAGTGCGCCACCAAAAGGAAAGCATTCCGTTCTTCTTTTGTCAACTGTCAACAGTTTACGAAAATACAAAAAGAGATTTGACCGGATCTCGAAGATCCGGCCGGCTGGCCGGCGGGCGCCGGTCAGTCCTTGCGGAAGTAGTCCATGTAGAACTTTTTGGTCGCGTCCCGGCTGAACGCCAGGTACTTGACCACGCAGGTTTCCACCCGCGCCGGGTCACCGCTTTCGAAGGCCTCGACGATTCGCAGCAGGTGCTTGCCGAAAAAACTCTCGCTGGCCTCGTCGGCGATGTTGACCAGGGTGGCGATCTGGCGAATTTGCACCAGCAGGCCGTCGAAGGCCTCCGCCAAGCGCGGATTGCCACTGAGCGCGAAGATGAAACGATGGAACTGGATCGTGGCCTCGAAGGCGGCCAGAGGCTCCGTACCCCACTTTTTTTCCGCTTCGAGGATCTCCCGGTAGAGTTCTCGTAAGCGGTTGATATCACTCCGGCTTGCGCGGGCCGCCGCCTTTTTGGCCGCGTAACTTTCCAGGCAGATGCGGTAGTCGGCCAGATGATCGATCTCCTCCAAGGACAGTTCGCGCACAAAAAAGCCGCGCCGGGCTTGGGAACTGAGGATGCCCCACTGCTGCAGCAGGCGGGCGGCCTCGCGCACCGGCCCGCGGCTGATCCCCATGCGCCGCGCCAGGTCGGCCTCCACCACCCGTTCCCCCGGGGCCAGCTCGCCGCTGGCGATGGCGGCCAAGAGCCGGTCCTTGACCTGCTCGGACAGATTGGACTGGGGCAGCTCGACGAACTGGGACTTGGCGGCGGAACCTGAACTGGAAGCGGAACCGGACGGGGAATCAGTCATGGACAAGGACCCTCAGGGCACAAGGAAAAGAGACGAGTTTGAGTATCTTAAACGACCAACTGTTGACAGTCGACGTAAATCTATGTGTTCATGAGCCACCTTCGGCAACCGGGAACGGGCCCATGAATCTCTCCGAATACAGAACCTGCGATGCCGTGGCTTTGGCCGCTCTGCTCAAAAACGGCGACGTCACCCCTGGGGAAGCGGCCAGCCTGGCGGCGGCGGGTATCGAAGCGGTCAACCCGGCCCTGAACGGGGTAATCGAGGTTTTCGCCGACCGCCTGGCCGCGCCGGGTAAGGAAGTCGACCGCCAAGGTGCCTTCTTCGGGGTGCCCATATTGAACAAGGACCTGTCCTTTGCCGAGGCGGGGCGGCGCCAGGAAATGGGCTCGGTCTTCGCCAAGGGCTTGCTGGCCAAGACCGACAGCACCACCGTGGAGCGGCTGCGCGCGGCGGGGCTCAACATCATCGGACGGACCACCACGCCGGAGTTCGGCAACGCGGGCCTGACCGAAAGCGCCATCGCCGGCGTCACCCGTAACCCCTGGGACCCGGCCCGCACCCCCGGCGGCTCCAGCGGGGGCTCCGCCGCCATGGTCGCGGCCGGCGCCGTGCCCGTGGCCACGGCCAGCGACGGCGGCGGCTCCACCCGCACCCCGGCCAGTCTGTGCGGCTTGGTGGGCCTCAAGGCGACCCGGGGCTTGATCCCCGTGGGGCCCGGCCGGGGCGAAGGGGGCAGCGGTCTGACCGGCCCCTTTGCCGTGACCCGAAGCCTGCGAGACTGCGCGGCTTTTCTGGACATCATGAGCGGCCCGGCACCGGGCGATCCCTATACGGTGCAGCCCCCCGCCGAGGGATATGGCGCCACGCTGAACCGGGAGCCAGCACGCCTGCGCATCGCCTATACCGAGGAAAACTGGGCCGATGAACCGGCCACCCATCCCGAGTGCCGGCGGGCACTGCGCAAGGCCATCAAGGTGTTCGAGGACGCAGGCCACGAAATCGAGGAAGCCGCGCCCTTTTTCGACTGGCAGGCCTTTTTCGAGGCCACCATCGTGGTGATGTGCGCCAACCTGGCGGCGGGAATCGACGGCCTGGCCGCCGCGGTCGGACACCCGCCCCGGCCGGAGGACCTGCAGAGCAGCACCTGGACCTGCTACCGCTTCGGCCGGGACCGCTCGGCCCGGGAGTTATTGACGGCGCTTGGGCAGTTCAACGACGTGTCCCGAAGCTTCGGGGACTTTTTCCAGCGCTATGACATCCTGGCCACACCCACCAACGTCTTTCCCCCGCCCCGCCTGGACGAGACCTACAGCTGCGACCCGCAAACGCCCATCACGGCCGCGGACTACCAGGCCAACGTCTATTCCAACGACCACTTCGTCTGCCTGGCCAACACCACCGGCCAGCCGTCCATCACCCTGCCCGTGCATCAGACCGACGACGGCCTGCCGCTCGGCGTGCAATTGATGGCGCGGCAAGCCGAGGACGCCCTCTTGCTGCGCCTGGGCCGTGTCTTGGAGCAGGCCCTACCCTGGGCCGGCCGCTGGCCCCAGGTCTGCGTGGCGGGCTAAGGCGGCCGGTCGCCGCCCACGAAAAACAGTTTCCATTTTGGGGATGACAACATCATCCTTGACCTGTGTCATAGCCTATTCGTGCGAGTGTGGCCTATCTCGTCGCTGACTGAGCGGCGTAAAAGGCGGCGGCATGACGATCATCACACTGACACCGGAAACGCTCCCCAAGGCGCACATCTGCTGCGCGATTTCCGATAAGAAGTGCGCCGAGGGCTATGCCGCCAAAAAAGACTGGCTTTGCGATCAGTATGCGCAAGGCTACCGCTTTACCCGCCTGGATGCGCGCGGCAAGGTGTTCATTGAGTACGGTCCCGGCGCGGCCGCCTGGATGCCCGTGATCGCGCCGCAATGGATGGTGATGGGGTGCTTTTGGGTGTCCGGGCGCTTCAAGCGACAGGGTCACGGCAAGGCCCTGTTGCAAACCGCGCTGGACGACGCGCGCCAGCAGGGCTTTGCCGGTCTGGTCAGCCTCGCGGGCCAAAAAAAGATGCCTTTTCAAAGCGACGGGAACTGGCTGCTGCGGCAAGGATTTCGCCAGGTGGATGCGCTCGAGAGCGGGTTCAGCCTACTCGCCCTGGAAATCGACGGCCACAATGGGGCCGCCGCACCGCGCTTTGCCGAGACTGCCAAAAGGGGCCTGAGCCCCGACACAAAGGGGATAACGGTTTTCTACTCCAACCGCTGCCCCTTCACCGAATTCCATATCGGTACGTCGCTCAAGGAAACCTGCGACAAGCGGGGGCTGTCCCCCAAGGTGATCAAACTGGACAGCCTCGAGGCCGCCCGAAAGGCACCCACACCGGCAACGATTTTCAGCCTGTTCGTCGGGGACCGTTTCGTGACCACTGACTTAAGTGTCTGCATGGACAGTCGCTTTGACAAGATCATCGCCAAGGCCGGTGAATCCGACGCACTGGTATGAAAAGACCCGTCCAAGGATTTCGCGCCAATACAAAGGCACAGGCCGATTAAATCAATAGAAAAGGGCCCCGGATTTTCACGGCCCGGGGCCCTTCTTTTGTCGCGTCGTCACGAAAAACTAATGCTTGGGAGAACCATCCTGGGCCACGGTGCGGCGGGCGGCCTTGACCCGGGCGGCCACATCCTCGGGCCCCATCTTGGGTTTGGGGGCCTCGCCGGGAGACCCGCCGCCAAGTGCCCGGCGGCTGGCCTCGCGGGAGGCGGATTCCAGGGTCTTGCCGAAGGTCTCGTAGGCGTGGGTCACCTGCTGCAGCCAGTCATGATAGCCGGTGACCTTGGCGGCCACATCGGCGCATTCCAAGGCCATTTCCGGCGCGAAGTCGGGGGTGTCGCCGCTGAAGCGGGTGATCAGGTCCTGCAGCATGACCAAGGCGTCCTGGGCGCCCAGGATGATCTCGATGGTGGTCCAGCCCTGCACGTCGTCGGCGATGACGATGCGCGCATCCTCCTCGCCCGAGACCATTTGACGCTGCAGGAGATCGATTTGACTTTGCTGAGCCTTTTCCACCAGCTTGCGCCGCTGGTTGGCCGGCAGACTTTCAAAACAGCTTTCCAAGGCAACGACAAAATCGTTCAGGACCACCGAAGCCGCGCCCGAGGATTCCAGGCGTCCGAGTCGCACCGAGGTGCCGCGATAGATCGCATTGATAAACATTTTAGCCCTCCATGACCCGCCAGGCACCCAGGCCGGCGATAAAACCATTTCTTTCCACATACGAAGCAAAGCGTTGCTTGGGCGTCGCCAAACAGCCTTCACCAGCCTCCCACCTTGGATTTGTCATCCAAAGCCCGTGGGTTTTATATCTCTACAAATAAAAACTTGCCCCGGTGCATCTAACCCATGGTCTAAACTTCGGTTTACACGAGAAAAAGACCATAAAATTTAGCAAACATTGATATTTCTTCTTTCTGTTATTTATATCCTAAGAATTATTGAGAAATCGTAGCCGCCAAAACATCAATCATTCGTTAGCCTTCTGTTAAGGACTTGTTTGCCATGATAGCGCCGGTTGATGACGGGCCTATGGCTTAGGCAGGGATCAACCCGCCGCGCTCTGACGGGCCGGTAGCCAGCGCAGTACGAGGACGCGCCCGCCAAGAGGCGGGGCGTGGTGACCAGTCAAGGAGACCAAAAAGATGATGGAAGCGCTTCGCGGCCGTCTGCACCAAAAGCATGGGGCGGCAAAGGACGCTAGCGGCGACAAAAGCACCGAAGCCAAAGGCACGTCGAAGGCGGCCGGCCCGGACGCAAAAGCCGGCGACGGCGCGCAGCCCGGTTCCAGCACCACCCACAGTAACGTACCCCAAAGCGCCATTCCTCAAAGCAGCATTCCAAAATCGATCAGTTCCCAAGCCACGGCCTCCCAGGGCCAGCAAATCCTGGGCCATCCTTCCCTTAGCCAGCAACCGAGGTCAAACATGTCTACACCGATGAGCAATCCGATCGCCGATCAAATGGGCCGCCTTCAACGCAGCGCCGCCAGCATCGGCTCCAGCACCCCCACGCCCCAAGCCAGCGCCGCCGGCACGGAACACACCTTGACGGTTGGGCCCGGCATCAAGCTCAAGGGCGAGATCGCGAACTGCGAAAACCTGGTGGTCGAAGGCCACATCGAAGCCACCGCCAGCACCAAGATCGTGCAGATCGCCGAGTGCGGCTCCTTCACCGGCGAAGCCGAGATCGAAACCGCCGACATCAGCGGCACCTTCGAGGGCACCTTGACCGTGACCGATCGGTTGGTTATCCGCTCCACCGGCAAGGTCTCCGGCGTGGTGCGCTACAACGCCATCGAGATCGAGGCCGGCGGCCAGGTTTCCGGTGACATCCAGGTGGTCGAGAATGAACAGGCCGCGAGCAAGAATACCAGTGAGCGCAAGGCCGAGCAATCGGAAGACCAGAGCGCCCCGCAAAGCACGCCCAAGGCAGCGACCGGCGGCAAATAAGACTTTATGCACGCTCCCTGAGCGGACCCTGGCCCTGAGCGGATCCCGGCGAGACAAGCCGGGGCCGCCATGGGACCGGCCATTCCAATCACAGCCTGCCCCGCCACCGGCGGGGTGTTTTTTTGCTTACTCTCTCAAGAGTAGCGGCGTGCTTTGATCGCTCTCTTCGGCTAGACTAACGTCCGCGGATTTTTGAACCGCCAGTTAGTTTCAGCGGAATGGAGTGGAATTCCATGCCGGGGGCCAGGGACATGGAAAAGGTGCCCACGCCGTGGGTGAAAGGCGCGTTCGCCAGCCCGCGGCTGATCATATCGCCCTTTTTTGAACCGGCGGTCTGAAATTGCGCTACATCCCAGCGGCGCGAAATTGCGCTACATCAATGTGCGGCGTTAACTTTTTTGCTTTGTTGCCTGACTGTGGCAGGAGGCTGGTTGAGCCCGTACGACAACCTTCCTGGCTTTGTTAGGCCGGGTGTTTAGCTGTTGGCAGTTGACGATCGTGATCACGCAATCGAGTCGTCGATTTGCCCCGGCTGTCGGTGGGGCCTTCCGGTGAAGCTGGTAGACGTTTTTTGAAGGAAGATTCAATGGACAACCCAAGCACTGCTGACCGCATTCAATTCCATACCGACGACCAAATCATGGAATGCGACTTCTCGAACCTCACTTTCGATGTCGCAAAAACCGTGAACGATTTTTACGACGAGCTGGAACGACAGATCGGCGAAACCGGCCAGAAATGGTTCTTTCTGGTCAACTACTATAACTGCCGGATCATGACCGAGGCCTGGATCACCTTTGCCCACCGGGGCAAGAAGCTGAACATCGCCTTTTCCATGGGGTCGGCCCGTTTCGCGGCAAACCCGGTTACCAGCGAAGCGATCCTTGAGGACTCCCAAAGCAAGAACTTCGATCCAAATCTTTTTCCGTCCCGCGACGAAGCGGTTGCCTATCTGCGGGCACAGCGGGCCGAGATCCCGGCAGAGGATTACGAAGCCACCATCACCAAGCAAGCCGAGGCGCCGGGCCGCCCCATTCCCGACCGCATCCAGTTCCTGGCCGACCTGGACGTCATGGAGGTGGATTTCAGCGAGGTAACCTTCGAGCGCAGCCGGGACGTGGACGCCTTTTACGAAACGATCGACCAAAAGCTCGCCGAGACCGGCACCAAGTGGTACTTCATGGTGAACTATCGCGACTGCGTCATCATGCCCGAAGCCTGGTACCGCTGGGCGGTCTGGAGCAAGCGCCTCAATCGGGCTTATTCCCTGGGAACCGTGCGCTACAATCCGCAAGAGGAAACCACGGAAGCCCTGGAAACCCGCGCCCGGGCCCAGGAAGCCACGTCGAATATCGTTTCCTCGCGGGACGAGGCCCTGGCCAAGCTCGCCGAAATGCGGCAAGCGGCTTCGGCCTGAACCAGCCACGATGGTTTCAGGGGGCGGCGGTTTGATCGCAAAAGACCGTGACCCGGGTGTGGTGCCGTA
>JANQKX010000385.1 GCA_028280915.1 Kiloniellaceae bacterium | reverse complement strand
CGATTAAGACCGGGACACGGGCCGATCCTGCGTTATTGAGGGACAGGGGCGATGACGCGATCATCGTGGCCACCGGCGCCGAACCCTACCTGCCCGACTTCGAGGGCTGTGGTGCCCCCAACGTGGTGACCGCCTGGGACGTGATCGAGGGCCGGGCGCCCGTCGGCGCCGGCGTCGTCATCGCCGATTGGCGCGCCGATTGGATCGGGCTCGGCTTGGCGGAGCAATTGGCCAAGGCCGGTTCCCGCGTCACTCTTTGCGTCAACGGGGCCATGGCGGGGGAAACTTTGCAGCTTTACACTCGGAACCACTACCTGGCGCGGCTCCATGCCCTGGGGGTGGCCATCCGCACCCATGCGCGCCTTTTCGGCATGGACGGTGACACGGCTTATTTCCAGGACACCTTGACCCAGGCGGCGATTCAGATCGACGGTGCGGATACGCTGGTGCTGGCCCTCGGCCATCGGGCACGCGACGAGTTGGTGGAGCGTCTGGCAGAAGAGGGCTTTCCGGTGATGGCCGTTGGCGATTGTGTGGCGCCGCGCACGGCGGAAGAAGCGATTTACGAAGGGTTTTTGGCGGGGCGAAAGGTCTAAGGGGCGATGACGACGATCAACGGCGGCGAAGCGGTTTACCAGGTGCTCAAGGGCGCGGGCGTGGGCTGCGTGTTCGGGCTCTTGGGAGGCTCCATGCTCGAGCTCTATGACGCCCTGCAGGCCCATGGCGGCATCCGCTACGTGGGCGCACGGGATGAACGGGCCGCCGGCCACATGGCCGATGCCTACGCCCGGATGACCGGCGGTCCCGGCGTCGTGCTCGGGGCCCAGGCCGGCCCCGGCGTGGTCAATCTGGCGACCGCCGTGGCCGAGGCCCATCTGGCCTATTCACCGCTGGTGGTGATCGCCGGCGCCATCAGCCGCTGGGACCTGGGCAGGGACACCTTCCAGGAAATCGATCAGGTCGCCCTGTTTCAACCCATCTGTAAACGCTCGATCCTGGTCACCGATGGGGAACGCTTGGCCGAGATGCTGCGCGATGCCATTCGCCTGGCCATGAGCGGACGGCGGGGCCCGGTGGTGTTGCACGTGCCCCGTGACCTCTTCGCCGCCCCTGTCCCTGTGCCCGATACCTCGCCCATCCGCATCGCCCGGGCCGGGCCGCCGGCCTCTACTGATGTGGCGGCCGTGGCTCAGATGCTGCGGCGCGCGGAAAGGCCGGTCATCGTCGCCGGCGGCGGGTTCAAGTGGGCGGGTGGCGCCGAGGCGCTCAAATCCCTGGCCGAGGCGCTCAACCTACCGGTGGTCGCTTCCACGGGCCACGCCGATGTCATGCCCCACGGCCATCCCCTCTTCGCCGGTCAGGGCGGTCCCCGGGGCAACGGGGTTGCCAGCCGCCTGACCCGGGAGGCCGACCTGATCCTGGCCCTGGGCGCCCGCCTGGCCTTCAACTCCACCTTTTTCAGCCACGACTACATCGGCGCCGGCGCGGCTATCGTTCAGGCCGACGTGGAGGCGTCGGCCGTTGGGCGTTACTTCCCGGTCGACGTTGCCATTCAGGCGGACGCGGCGGAAACCGCCAAATCTCTCACCGGCCTCGCGGATCAACTCGACACCACCCGGTGGCGCACCTGGCTTGAACAATTCCAACTAGATCGAGCGGTCTTGCTGAAGGAGCGATCCGCCGAGGCGGCGGATCCGGCTATCCCCCTGCATCCCAGGCACGCCTTGGGCGAGCTTCGGACAGCTCTGCCAAGGGACGCCGTGGTGACCCTCGACACGGGGAACGCTTGCCTTCAGGCTGCCGACCGGCTCGCCCACTATCAAACCCCTGGCCTCATTACGCCGCTTGACTTCGGCCTGGTCGGCTTCGGTTACGCCGCCGCCCTCGGCGCCCAGGCCGCGGCGCCCGACCGGCCGGTGATCTCGGTCATGGGCGACGGGGGCTTCGGTTTTACCATGGCGGAAATCACCACGGCCGTGGCGCATGATCTGCCCGTGGTCGCGGTCGTCCTGGATAATGGCGCCTGGGGCGCGGAAAAAGCCTACCAGCAAGAATTTTTTGGCGGCCGCCTCTTGGGCGCGGACATCGACAGCCCCGCCTATGACAAGGTCGCAAAGCTCTGCGGTGCCCTGGGCTACGCCGTCGACGGCCCCGGCCAGATCGGCCCCGCCGTGGCGGAGGCCCTGGCGGCGCGGCGCCCGGCCGTGATCCACGCCAAGATCGACCCGGCGGCGCTCAGTACCCTGCGCAAGGACCTCTTCAAGGCACCGGAGAAGCCTTAAGATCCAGCGCCAGGGGACCAACGTGCCGTCTTGGTTAAATTCCGCTCGATCATAAAAATAGAGATTTTACGATAAAATTACTTTGAATACAGTTATAGGCTTTGTTAGCTTTTGTTGTTGCTCTATCTGAAATATTATCAAGATTAATAAGTATGGTTAATTTTTGCGTAAGAAAAAATTTTCTATCAACCAAATTTTTAAAGGATAGGAGAGATGAATATTCGAAAGGCATTGGGTCTGTCGGCCTGCGCCGTCGTTTTTAGTCTGGCTTGGCACGTATCCGAAGCAGACGCCCGTTCATACAAAAACAAGCCCAATATCATTGTCATCATGGCCGATGACCTTGGTCAGGATTCATCCGACCTCTACAACGAGTTCACCCAGGATCCTGATTTTCCCAAGACGGCGCCCACGCCGCACTTGCGGGACCTGGCCGGCAATGGGCTGAAGTTCAAGAACGGCTGGGCCATGCCCTCTTGCAGCCCCACACGGGGCACCCGCACCATGGGCAAGCTCCCCTCCACCTCGGGTATGTCGGCGGTGATCGCCCCTCCGACCACAGGGCGCCGTCATTCGGTGACCGACGAGGAATTTCCGCCGACCATGGTCAACCCCCATGACAAGAACCTGCTGCAGAAGCTGTTGAAGAAGGCGGGCTACAAGACCTACAAGCTGGGCAAGTGGCATGAAACCAACTTTGACGAGACCACGCCGGCGGCTCGGGCCGCGCAGGGTCTGCAAGACGTGTTGGATTCCGGATTTGATTCCTTTTACGGCCTGCTCAGCGGCAGCCCGCCCCCGGGCGGCATCAACGCCAACGGCTATGGCGGCATCGATACCTGGACGCCGGTGAACAACATCGGCCGGAACGCCACCTTCGAGTGGGGCGACAGTGCTCTGGTGTCCCGTGCGCTGGAATTCATCGACGAGGCCGAAACCAGCGGCCATCCCTACTATATCTCCCTCGACCTTGTGGGGCCTCATTTCGACTACGAGGTGGCCCCGGGCCCCGATGAACCACGCCCGGTGGACATGGACCCCGACGACGCGTGGCTCACCCTCGACCCGGTCATCCACGCCACCGTGATCGACCAGGTCAAGGCGGCCTTCGGCGGCGTCTATCCGCCGGCCGGCACCCGCCAGCCGGCCCCGCCCGCCAACGATCAAGCCCAGCGGCGCGCGGCCTTCAAAAGCCTGATTTCCTATCTGGATCTGCAAGTGGGCCGGCTTTTGCAGCACGTGGATCTCAAAGAAACCTACGTGATCTTCCTGGGCGACAACGGCACCCAGGGCGGCCCGCTCTTCGGCAATCGTTTCGATGTGGTCGAGGCCCCCTTCGATAACCTGAAAAGCAAGGCAACGGTTTACCGCAACGGTGTCGAAGTGCCCTTCTTGGCGGCGGGACCGACGGTCAGGAAAAAAGGCCGCACCACGGACGCCCTGGTGACCTCGACGGATCTCTTTGCCACGGTGCTGGAAATGGCGGGAGTCCGTCAGCCCCGGGAAACCCGGCGCGATTCCTACAGCTTCATGCGGGTCCTGAAAGGCTTGGGCGCAAAGCGTAGGTACAACGTGGCGGAGACCTTCGCGACCACGCATACCGTGGGCGGTTTGGCAAACCCGTCGGCCAATGATAGCCGTGTCGTTGCCGACAAGCGGTTCCGTCTCATCGCCCGGCCCGTGGTGGAGGGCGGCGAATACAAATGCCGCGCGGACAGCGCCCAAATGCCGGCCGATGACTGCCTGAACCCGGTCACCGGCGTTTATGAGAAAGAAACGGTGCTGGAATTCTACGACCTCAAACACGATCCTCTGGAAAACGATGCGCTGACCCTGGAAGAGATGAACTCACGGCAATTCTTCGGTTATCTGAGGCTTTGCAGTGAGCTCAACCGGGTCTCCAAACGGGCCAGATATTTCCAAAACGGAAAACTCTGCGACGACCTGGGCGAAAACCTCGTTGATCCTAATGAAGGTGCCTAAGATGCCTTTTTGAGTTTTGCTAAGAACGCGTCAAATGACGTCTCAACGGGCGGTCTCACCGGGCCGCCCGATCTTTTTTGCGGGAGAAGATCCGATCAAAAGATAGGGCTCGTGGAAACCGGACCCGGTTGTTCAGAAGGGAATCGTCACACCGCGCCCCAAGACAAAGCTTCATCGCAGGGGCGCCCTTCCACATCCAAATGCAAGGCGCGAAAGCGGTTGTGGAACTCGTCCCGCCGGGTCGAGCAGGTCTGCAAGTGCCGCGCACCCCCTTTGGGATCAAACGCGGTGCGTCCGTGCAGAACCCTTTGGTTATCCAACACCACCAGGTCGCCTGGTTTCAGTTTGAACGTGAGCCAGTGGGCCGGGTCCAACAGCAGTCGCTCCAATAAATCCAGTGCCGCGCACATGGGCTCTATCTTTTCCGCGGGCAGATCCAAGGGCGCGACGGAGCCAATGCCGAAGCGGATACCGGTTACCTGACCCAAATGATCTTGCGAGAAGATCCGACCGGCGGCGCGCCACTGATCCTGTTTGGAAACATTGGCTTGGAAGTTGAGGGGCACCGTCGCAAGCAACGAAAAAGCCTCCGGCGCGGCGCGGCGCAGGCGCCCGGCCAGGTGAAAGCCGTCAACCAGGAGGGTCTCGCCCCCCTCGTCGTGGGCGGCCAGGCAGTGCAGGTAAACCAGGCCCGACAGGGACGTGCGCCAACAGGTATCCGTATGGGGCGCCAGGAAGTCGCACTTGCGGGTGTTGACCGGCAGCTTCGGGTTGACGATCACGTTTTCCACCTGGGGAACGGCAGGATCGTCCGCATAAGGGGAGGGGGACACCAAGCCAAAGCGGCCCGCGACCTGCAAAATCTCCCCCGGATTTGTGGGGACGTCTCTGACCAAGCTGAACCCGAAATCCAGCACCTGACGGTAACAGTCCAACAGAGCCCGCGGTTCGTTGACGATTGCTTCATAGCGGCTTTCGGGCAGCCGATCCAAGCTGGCCCCATCCCAAAGCTCCAATTGCCTTTGGCGCCGGCTGCGTTCCCCTGGGTCATAACAATGTTGCCGCAGCCAGTCCGCCTTGTGGTCACTTTGGCGCGCGTTTGACCAGGTGATGGCCAAGTCGCCCGACTCCGTGACGCGCACGTTTGACAAAGTGGGCCCGGGCGCGACCTCTCCCGGATCGGAGCCGCCGTTCTTTGGTGCGCCGTCCCGGAAATCTGGGGTCCGGCGCAGCCAGGCAGCGTGGAATTCGCTTTCATGACCGTCGGCCCAGGCCACCCAGAGGTGGCCGTCTCGAATTTCCGCTTCGGCAAGGGTGAACTCTGGCGTCTTTTCACTCATGGGCGGCCTCCCGTTCGATTGCTTCGGGCTACCGGTATAGTTTGTGTTGGTCTTCGGTCCTTTTGTCAAATCACATCGACCATGGGGTTGTCCGCATCAATTCGTCTCAAGGTTCTTGAGCCCCTCGGTGATCCTGTCATAGCGGGCCTGTCCGACCAGGTGATCGGCGTCTCTGATGATCTTGATCACTTTTCTGGAGTGATCGAGCAAGGCTTCTTCGTTGGCGGCCACCTGGGGACAGTGCAAAACCACGTCCCCGCAATAGGTGGGGATGGGCGCGCCACTCAGCGCTGCCGGCTGAAAGGGCCGCTCGCCGTTTTGCAGGCCGTGGATGGCCTGTCGAAGGCGCCGGCGCATCATCTCGACGCCCCGGTCCGAGCTGACCCGGTGCTCCAGGCTGTGGGCCGTGATGGGTCCTTGGCCGATAAAGGCCTCGTAGTCACCCGGATAGCGTTGGCAGCCTTCCGGCGGGCGGTCGCGGGGCATGCCGCCCTCGATCACGTCGATCCCCTCGGTGGTGCGCCATTCCCCTTTGGGCGGGTCCGTTTTTTCGCCGAAGTTGGCCCAGGCGATCACGCGGGAGTTTTCACTGTCAACGGGCACGACCCAGCGGGTAAAGGTATTGCGGCCGAAATACTTCACCTGGCTGCCGTCCATGGTCATGACCGCGCCCGCGTGGGTCAAATTCGGCAGGATGACCTCGTGCAGGCGGACCCAGACCTTGTCCGCTACCTTGCGTGCATTGGTGTAAAACAGCCCGGTTTCCCGCTCGTAGAACTCCTTCACGCTCAGCTGGCCCCAGGATTCGGCGAACTGCGGCCCCGAGACACGGACGTGCAAAAAGACCGCGTGCACCGGGTCCATGGCGTTTTCGGTGATCTGCAGCCAGTTGCAGGGATAGTCCCGGGCATAGGGCTGGGTTTCCGTTTCCGGAATTTCGAAGGTATCAAAGTAGGGAAATTCCGGCCGATGGTCCGGGTGGCCCAGGTAGGCGAAGATCAAGCCATTGTGCTCCACGGTGGGATAGGCGCCCTGGCGCAGGTTCGCCCTCAGCCGCCGTGCGGCCTCGCTGTCGGCGGGCTCGCCCGGGGTTTCCAAAATGGTGCCGTCCACGTCGAACAGCCAGCCGTGATAACAGCAGCGGATGCCCCGCTCTTCACAGATCCCGTATTCCAGGGAGGCGCCCCGGTGGCAACACTGCTTGTGTACCAGTCCCACCCGGTTTTGCTTGTCCCTGAAAAGAATCAGATTCTCGCCCAGAATGCGGACGTTACGCGGCAGGTCCGTCGCCTCGCTGGACAGGGCCACCGGATGCCAAAAACACCGCAGGTACTCACCGCAAGGGGTGCCCGGTTCCACATGGGTGAGGGCGGCATCTTCTTGATGAACCCCGGTGTGAAGGTAGCCGCAAAAAGCCGGAAAGGCATTTCTCCCGCCCATATAAAAAGCCCTCTTTCGTTCGTTCTCGCTTGTGCTTGGCCCCGCCTGGAAACCAAAGCAAGTCCCCGATGCTGGGCTCAAAAGGCGGTCAAACCTATCATAGGATCGGACTCCTTGATAAATTAGGTTTTCTCACCGGACTTTATCTTCTCTCAGTTCCGGATGCCGGCGGCAGGCTTGATTGGGACGGCCAGAAATCGGTGAACCAAAGGCGGTGCTCGGCGGCTTCCTCGAAGAGCCAGGCCTTGAAGCGTTGACTGGGTTCCTGCGCCGCCCCCTCCGACCTGGGGGTGAGGATATAGTAGGAATCCGGGGCCGGCAGCCGGACGGGAAAGGGAATGATCAACCGGCCGCTGTCCAGGTATTGGCGGCTGGAGACCTCGTCACCGATCGCGATGCCGTCCCCGCGGGCGGCGGCCTCCAAGCAGAGGTAGGTTTGGTTGTAAAGCGTGCCGCCGGCCGGATTGATGGATTGAACACCCAGGATGTTCAGGAAGGCCGCCCACCAGAATGTGTTGCGATCCTGGATCAAATGATGTTCCGAAATGCGGTTGGGGTCCGGCGGCCAATGGTCGAAAAAATCCGGTTTGCAGACGAGAAAGTTGGTGTTGGTCAGCAAGGGTTCGAAGATGTGGTGGCGCCATTCGCCCCGCCCCCACGAGATCGCGAACTCAAGGGGCTCGTCATCCCGAATGGGCTCGGAATAGCTCAGCGTCGTGAGGGCGATTTCCACATCCGGGTGGGCCTTTTGGAACTTGGGCAGGCGGGGAAACAGCCACAGCTGGGCAAAATCCGTGTCGGTCAAGACCGGCAGCTTTTTGGACCGGGGTGCGTTCAGGGCCTGAAGCTTGTCGGACAGCCGTGCCATGCATTCCGCGACCGCATTGGCGCAGAGCTGGCCGTCCGACGTCAGCGCCAAGGCGCGATGCCGGCGTTCGAACAGCTTGCGCCCAAGGTGCTGTTCCACGTTGGCCACCTGTTTGCTGACCGCCGATTGGGTGACGCCCAGTTCCTCCGCCGCCTTGGTGAAGCTCTGATGTTTGGCGGCCGCGGCAAAAACACGCAGCGCATTGAGGGGAGGCAGATCCTGCATTGCATTCCAAAAACGATGGCTAAGAATGAGAATTTTTCGTTTGTGATCTTATAGGTCTGACTATACCTCTGTCGAAGAAATTCCTGCGCTATTCGTATCGCCAAGCGCGGGATTTTTCATTTTCTCATTAAAAGCAGTGTTTTACATGACAATTTCGTAAGGATCGCGCGGCCGCTCGGTCGCGATTGATGTCCAGGAACCGACCATCCAGGGGAAACGAGGAAGAGAAAAACCATGACTGAAAGGAATGAAAAAGACCTGCGGGGCTTGATCACGGCCAACTCTTTTTCAGGTCTGCCCACGTTTTTCCGCCGCCATTTCGGGTCGCAGTATGACCAGGCGGACGTGGTGGTCTACGGCCTGCCCTTTGATCTGGGGGTTAGCAACCGGCCCGGTTCCCGCTATGGCCCCCGCGCCATTCGCGAGGCCTCGCTTCAGCTCGCCTGGGGCACGGTTTGGCCCTGGGGCTTCGACCCTTTCGATCGGCTATCGGTCTTGGATGCCGGCGATATTGAATACACCTACGGCGATATCGAGGCCTTTCACTCGGCGGCCCAGGAGCGGGCCCGGGCGGTGGCCGAGGCGGGCGCCATTCCCTTTTCCCTGGGCGGCGACCACAGCGTGACGCTCTACAGTTTGACCGGGCTGTCGCCGGTGACCGGCCCCATGGCCCTGGTTCATTTCGATGCCCACACCGACACCAGTAAAGGGCCGGAGGTGCAGCACGGCACCATGTTCCGCCACGCGGCCAATAGCGGAATCCTGGTGCCGGAGCGCTCGATCCAGATCGGCATCCGCACCCACTATGAAAAAGACGATGCCTACCTGCGCCTGCACGCGCCGGAGGCGTGCCATGAAAAACCCGAGGTCATCGCGCAGACCATTTTGGACCGGGTGGGGGATCTGCCCTGTTACATCACCTTGGACATCGACTGCCTGGACCCCGCTTACGCGCCCGGCACCGGCACGCCCGTGCCGGGCGGTCTGACCACCCTGAAGGTTCTCGAGATCCTGCGGGCTCTCGGACAGGAAGACCACCGCAACCGGCTGCTCGTGGCCGGCATGGACATCGTTGAGGTGGCGCCCTGCTACGATCACGCCCAGGTCACCGCCCTGGCGGCGGTGCAGATTGCCCACGAGCTTTTGTGCCTGCTGGCCTATCAGCGACGGCCGGAAAAATAAGGAAGAGCCGAAAAATGGCGGACATTCTAGATCAGATTAAGGTTCAGTTTCAGCGGCCGGACTTTGACGCGGCCGAGGCAAAGGACCTTTTGGGCCGTTGTTACGGCACCTCCGGCGCGCTTTTTCCCCTGGTGGGGGAAAGGGATCAAAACTTCAGGCTGGAGACGGCGGACGGCCGAAAATTTGTCGTCAAAATCTCCAGCGCCGTGGAGGAAGAGGCCACGGTGGACCTGCAAGTCAAGGTGCTTTCCCATGTGGACAAGGTGGCGCCGGCGCTGCCGATCCCCAAGGGCTGCCCGGACAAGGACGGCGCGCTTTACTCCCGCCAAGTCTTGAGCAACGGCCAAAGCCACCTGGTTCGCCTGGTGACCTACCTGGACGGAACGCCCCTGCTTTCCCTGGGCCCCGGCCATCGCAGCGCGATTTTCCAGATGGGCCGGCTGCAAGGACAGATCTGCCAGGCGCTCTGCAGCTTTTTTCACCCGGCCAGCGCCCACGCGATCCCGTGGAATTCATCAAGTGATCTCATGTTCGAGCCGGAGCTGGTCAACCTGTTGGACCATGACTTCGCCAACAAGCTCACCCCCCACATGGACCGGCTCGCGACCCAGGCCTTACCGGCCATCAAAAAGCTGCGCTCCCAGGTCATTCACAACGACGCCCACACGGGCAACGTTCTGCTGGACCCCTCCGGGCGCGTCTGCGGCCTCATAGATTTCGGGGACTTGGTTTTCGCACCGGTCGTGCAAGAGCTTGCTTCCTCCGCGACCAGCCTGGCCGAGTTTTACCCCGCCGATCCCGGTCCGGTCATCGCGGAATTGGTGCAAGGCTTTGAAACGGCCTTCCCGCTGTTGCCCCAGGAACGGGAACAGCTCGGGGACGCCATTCTCTTGCGCAGCCTATTGTGCGTGGAACTCTGCGAACTGAAAGCGCGGCGACAGGGCGAGCGACCCCACGACGACCGGGTTTTGGCGGATTGTAAAAAAGGTCTGGCTGCCCTCATCACCTGGCACGAAGAAGCCGGCAAGTGCCGGCCCGTCCGGCAAAATCCCCCGGCGAACGGCTCTGCGCCCCTGCCGGGCGACGGGCAACAAAAACGCATCCTCGGGCGCCGGCGCCAACTGCTCAGTCCGTCCTATCACCTTTTTTACGACGAGCCCCTTCATCTCGTACGCGGTTCCGGTGTCACCTTATATGACGGACAGGGGCGGGCCTATCTGGATGCCTACAACAACGTGCCCTCGGTGGGGCACTGCCACCCCCATGTGGTCGCGGCGCTGCAGACCCAGGCAGCACGCCTGAACATCCATACCCGCTATCTGCACGAGAACGTCCTCACCTACGCGGAACGCTTGACCGCCACTCTCCCCCTTGAACTGGATACGTGCATTTTTGTCTGCACCGGCACCGAGGCCAACGACCTGGCCTATCAGATCGCCCGCAGCGTCACCGGCCGCGAGGGGGCGGTGGTGTCGGATGGCGCCTATCACGGCAACTCGTTTTGCGTCAGCGGGCTTTCTCCCTACGGCAAAAAGCCGCAAGACATCCCGGCGCACGTGGCCACGATCCCCGTGCCGGATCTTTATCGTGGCCCCCTTTTGGAGGGCGAGGCAGATGTGGGCGCGAAGTACGCCGAGCTGGCCAGGGCGGCCATCGATGGTTTGGCCCGGTCGCGCTTCGGCCTTTCCATGTTGATGATCGACTCGATTTTCGATGCCCCGGGTACCTTCACGGCGCCCGACGGTTACCTGCGGGAGCTGTTTGCCCTGGTGCGCGGGCAAGGCGGCCTCATCGTGGCGGATGAAGTCCAGTCCGGTTTGTGCCGTTTGGGCGACCATGTCTGGGGTTTTCAGGACTCTGAAGTGGTGCCGGATATCGTCACCATGGGCAAGCCCATGGGCGACGGCCATCCCATCGGGGCGGTGGTGGCCAAGAAGTGGGTGCTCGAGAAGTTCGCCGAGAAAAACCGATACTTCAACACCTTCGGCGGCAATCCGGTCTCGGCGGCGGTGGGCACCGCGGTGCTCGATGTGGTGGAATCCGAGGATATCCTGGGCAACGTCCACAAAGTGGGCCGGCACTTGAAGGCTGGCCTCCAAGCCCTCATGGATAAGCACGAGATCGTCGGCAATGTGCGCGGCAAGGGCTTTTTTCTCGGCGTGGACCTGGTAACGGATCGGGCCAGCCGGCAACCGGCGCCCCAAGCCGCCCGTGCGGTGACCAATATCATGTGCCGGGACGGTGTCCTGGTAACCGTCAACGGCTATGCGGACAACGTGATCAAAATCAGGCCGCCGCTGGTCTTCTCCTTGGAAAACGCCGATCATCTCCTGGCGGTTTTGGAGTCGGCTCTGACCGAAGTCGCCAGCCTTGGCGATCTCGATTGAATGTAAGCGAGGTCCCCTCATGCCGCCAAGCCGGCGGAAGAGGGGGCCCGTTAGATCCTATCACACTCCATCCCGGGGGATGCGTTCCCGCCAGGCCCGGCTGAACACGCTGAGGCCGTTTTCCCGCGCGTCCACGTCCGTGTCCACGAGGAAACTGTCCCGGGTGGCCCGCAGCCGGGTGGTGCTTTCGATCTCGATGTGCCAATCCCCCCGGCGCCGTTGGGAGCGCCAGCGCCATTCGGCGGTCGCCGAGAGGGGGTCGTCTTCGGTTATCTGATAGGTGCAGGTCATGCCGTCGCTGACCTCCAGGTCGATCGCCTCGATATGGGTGCGCCCGCCGTCTTCCTCCAGTTCCATGGTCCATCGCCCGGTAGCCAAATCACGGTTGATCCGGCGCGCCGAGCAGGCCGGCTCGATGGTCGTGGTCCGCGCTTGAGGCGCCATCTCCACCGCTTCGATCCAAGATTCGTCTCCGTCATCGGCACGAGGCTGGCGCACCGGCAAGGATAGGCGGCTGATTCCGGTCTTGAGGGACAGGGTGACGGGCTCCGGCCCCGGCCACACCATCGGCCAATAGCTGGTGGAGAGGGCCAGGCGCAGATGGTGGCCGGCCGGCACCCGGTGAGCCAGGTCGTTGAGCAGCAGGGTCACCTCCACCCAGCGGTTCGGGGGCATGTCCTCGATGGCCTCATGGTCGTTACGGTGGGTGAGGTTGAGCAGGCCGAAGCTGATCCGCCGGGCGGTGCCGTCCGGCGCCACGTCCATGAGCCGGGCCGCGATGAAGCCCTGCGGTTGATCGGTCTTGATCTGCAGGGACAGCTTCGGCGCGCCCAAGAGCTCCATGGTTTCGGTGAGCGGCGCGCCGTCGAAGACCAGCGAGCGGGCGTCGTCCTCCCGTTGATCGATCGCCAGATCGGGGCTGGTCCCGCCCAAGCCGTAGGGACACCAGCTGCCGCCGGTAAACCCGAGGGATTGGGGCGACCGATGGCTGATGATTTCCGCGCCCTCGGCCGTCTCGGACAAGGAGGCGCCGTTAATGGCCAGGTTGAGTTCCGTCACGTTTGGCGCGGGCCAGCTCGGCTCGCTCACCCATCGGCCCGGCACATGCTTTAGGTTCGCGTCGGGTGGGACATAGTCCTGCATGTAGACCCGGTATGCGGGTTCGGTCATAATCCCCGTATCCTCCCCCTTCAGCCAATGGTCCCAAAAGCGCAAGGCGTC
>JANQKX010000382.1 GCA_028280915.1 Kiloniellaceae bacterium | reverse complement strand
ATGGTCATGTTCATAGCCGGCATCTTCGCCTTTTTCCTGCGCAAGTCGGGCTATTCCATCGCCGGGATCGTGCTCGGGCTCATCCTGGGCAAGATCGGCGAGCAGACCTTCGCCCAGGCCATGCAGATGATGCACTACGACATGGGCAGCTACCTGCAGCGGCCCATCAGCGCCCTGCTGCTGGTGGCCGGCACCTTGACCATCATCGCCAACGTGTACCGGGCCCTGCGCGGCCGCCGATAGAGTCCTTGCCGGGCCCCTGTTTCCGCTCTAGACAGGCGTCATGACCGGATCGTTTTTTTCATCGCGCTTGAGTGCCACCCATCAGGCTTACCTCTTTGTGACGATCAGCACCCTGTGCTGGGGCGCCAACGCGGTTTTCAGCCGCTTGGCCGTGGGGGAGGTCTCGCCCCTGCTGCTGGTGCTCTTGCGTTGGGTCGGGGTGATCTTGCTCCTGGCCCTCTTCGCCAACCGGCAGATCCGCCGGCATGCCCGTGTCCTGTGGCACCACAAGGTCTATTTGTTTTTGATGGGCGCCCTGGGCTTTACCGCCTTCAACTCCCTGTTTTATACCGCCGGCCACAGCACCACGGCGGTCAACATCGGCATCATTCAAGGGGCCATGCCCGGCCTCGTCATCCTGGGTGCCTTCGTGGTCTACCGCACCAAGGTCACCGGCCTGCAGCTGGCCGGGGTCGTCATCACCATGGTGGGGGTGATGGTGATCGCCGCCGGCGGCGATCTGCGCCGCGTCACGACCTTGAGCTTTCACCAAGGCGACGTGCTCATGGTCATCGCCGCCGCGCTTTATTCCGCCTATACGGTCGGCCTGAGACGCAAGCCAGACGTGCCGCCCATGGCCCTCTTCACGGGCTTTTCCATCGGTGCCTTGCTCGCCGCCATCCCCGGGGTGGTGGTGGAGAGCCTTCAGGGCAATTTGCTCTGGCCCACGCCCGAGGGCTGGCTGGTGGTCCTGGCCGTGACCTTGCTGCCCTCCTTCATCGCCCAGATCACCTTTATCCGCGGCGTGGCCATGATCGGGCCGGGCCGGGCCGGCATATTCATCAATCTGGTGCCGGTCTTCGCCTCCATCTTCGCCGTCTCCTTTCTTGGCGAGCCCTTCGAAGCCTTCCAGGCCATCGCCCTCTGCCTGGTGCTGGGCGGGATCTACTTGGCCGAGCGGGGCAAAGGCGGCTAAGCTAATACTAAATCTCACCGCACCAAAAGGGAGGCGCGCCATGACGGATCACGTCTACAAGATGATCGACCTGGTCGGATCGTCGAAAGAGTCCATCGAAGATGCCATTCAAAACGCCATCGGCCGCGCCGGCCTGACCCTGCATAACCTGCGCTGGTTCGAGGTGGTGGAGACCCGCGGCCATATCGAAAACGGCAAGGTCGACCACTACCAGGTCACGCTCAAGGTGGGCTTTTCCCTGGACGACGCCGCCGATTGAGGCAGCCCCCCAGGGGGCTATTCAGGCCCTTCGCTGACAAAGCACAGCACGGTCGAGTCCGCGCCCAGGCCCAAGGCCTCCCGCGCCGCCGGATCGGACATGGCGGCCTGCAGCCCGGCCACGCCGGCACCGCCTGAAGGCGTGGTGGGCAGGCCCGCCCGGCCAAGCCGCTCGGCCGTGGCCCCCGCCTGGCGGTCCCCCACCAGAATGAAGGCATCCGCGTCCCGCGCCAAAGCGGCCAAGGCGACCATGGAAGGCTCCTTGCAATCCAGGCGGCCTTGGGTCGGGACCGGCCCGGACACCTGGATCACCCGGCCCGCGCGCAGGCTCTCCACCAAGCAGGGCGCCGCGTAGGGCTCCACCACGGTGATCTTGGGGGCCGCGCCCCAGGCTTGCCGCAGGCCCCGGGCCACCGAGGCGGCCATGCCGCCCACGCCGGCCTGCAAAAAGACATGGCTGGGGCAGATCCCCTGATCGTCCAAGGCGCCGGCCGCTTCCGTCGGCATCACCCCATAGCCCTGCATGATGGTGCGGGGCACCTCGACATAGTCCGGCCAGGAGCTGTCCGAGATGAGCACCCAGCCCTTTTCCCGGCAATCCCGCTCCGCTCCGGCCATGGCCTCTTCGTAGACCGCCCCGACCCGGGCCACGTCGGCGCCGCAGCCGCGCAAGCGCTCGGCGAAATCCTCCGGCACGGACTGGGCTAGGTAGATGACGGAGCGGGCGCCCAGCCAGCGCGCGCCGGTGGCCACGGAAATGCCGTGATTGCCGGCACTGGCGCAAGCAAAGATCAGATCCCCCGCATGGGCCTTCATCTCCTCCGTGGCCAGTTCGGCGAAGTCCACCGGGCGGCCCAGGCGCTGCTCTTGCGCCGCCTTGACGTGAACCGCCACCGCGTAGGCGCCGCCGAGCGCCTTGAAGCTGCCCAGGTCCAAGCGGCCGGTCTCGTCCTTCAGCCACAGGCCGGCCACGCCCATCTCGGCGGCCAAGTCAGGCTCCGACCGCAAGGGGCTGGACGCGTCGCTGGCGAAGATGCGCAGGAATGCCAAGGTCCCCGCTGGATCGATGCTCCCCAGCCAGTCTTCCGACAGCTCGGCCAGCCCCTCGCCCCGATGGGCATTCAAAAGAAACTCGCTCACAATCCTTCTCCCTCTCGGCCGCGCCGCGGCGGCCGTTTCATCAGCTTGGCCCCCTCACCGGAATGTGAGCCAACGTGTTGTTGGAAAATGGCACTTTTTTGAGCCTAAATCACCAACTGAATGGGGCTTAAGAGCCAAGGTCCCACGGCCTTGGTCCAGAAAACGAGGACGCGTTAGTTTGTTGGGCATCTTACATTCCATAGAGGTTCGGTCCTGGAACCGCGGGCCGCTTCGGCAGAGGATGCCTTTTTCTGTTGTCTTGACCCTTCTTCTGTCCGCGCTTTTAACCGGCATGGCCGTGCCCCAAGCTCAAGGTGAGAGCCTGCCCCTGCCCGATCTGATAAGCGTGCCCGCCGGTCCCTTCCTGGCCGGCTCCAGTCAAGAAGAGCGCGAGGCCGCTTATCGGCTGGATGAAGCGGCCTATGGCCACAGCCGAACCCGCGAAGGGCGCTGGTATGACGGCGAGGACCCCTTGGGAAGCCAGGCAACCGACGCCTTTCACATCACCGCGACGCCCATCACCAACGCCCTCTATGCCCGCTTTATCGCCGAAACGGGCCACCCGGCGCCGGAGGTGGACCCCCAGACCTGGCAAGGCTATCGCTTGATCCACCCCTATGAGCGCACACGCCGCCATGCCTGGTTGGATGGCCGCCCGCCCGCCGGCCGCGAGGCCCATCCGGTGGTCCTGGTCTCCCATGGTGACGCCACGGCCTTTGCCGCCTGGCTGAGCGAAAAGACCGGTCGAGCTTGGCGCCTGCCCACGGGACTGGAATGGGAAAAGGCCGCCCGGGGCACGGACGGCCGGCGCTTTCCCTGGGGCAACGACTGGGACCCGTCACGCCTCAACAGCCACGACCAAGGGCCCTTCGATACCCTGCCGGTAGGCAGCTTTCCCAGCGGCGCCAGCCCTTACGGCCTTTTGGACGGGGCCGGTCAGGTCTTTGAATGGACCTCTACCCCCATGGGTCAGGGGC
>JANQKX010000375.1 GCA_028280915.1 Kiloniellaceae bacterium | reverse complement strand
CTCCAACGTGGGCACCATCGTGGAGGCCCCCCGGGTCAAGGTGCGCCTGCGCGGCGGCCGCAGCCTGGGGGAAGTGGAAGAGTACTTCGCCAACGGGCTGACCCCGGGCGACACCTTCATCTTCGCCGGTCAGCTGCTCACCTATCTGGGCACGCGGGAGAACGATATCGTCGCCGCCCGGGCCTCAAGCGGTGATCCCCAGGTCCCCGCTTATGTGGGCGGCCGCCTGCCGCTCAGCACCCACTTGGCCGACCGGGTACGCGCCCTCTTGGCGGACCGGCGCGGCTGGGCCGATTTCCCCCCGGCCGTGCAGGAATGGCTGCAGCTGCAGCACTGGGCCTCGGTCCTGCCGCCGCCCGACGGGCTTTTGGTGGAGACTTTTCCCCGGGGCGGCGGCCGGGAGGGCTAGCGCAAGGCCTTCCTGGTGGCCTACTGCTTCGAGGGCCGCAACGCCCACCAAACCCTGGGCATGCTGCTGACCAAACGCATGGAACGGGCCGGCTACGGCCCCCTAGGCTTCGTCGCCACGGACTACGTGATCGCGGTCTGGAGCCTGAAGATGGTCGATGACGTGGACGCCCTCTTCGACCAGGACATGCTGGGCGACGATCTGGAGGCCTGGATGGCCGAATCCTCCATGCTGCGCCGGACCTTCCGCAACGTGGCGGTGATCGCCGGCCTAATCGAGCAGCGCACGGCGGGCAAGGAAAAATCCGGCCGCCAGGTGACCTTCAACGCCGATTTGATCTACGACGTGCTGCGCCGCCACGAGCCCGAGCACATCCTGCTGCGCGCCACCCGGCAGGACGCGGCCGGCGGCCTGACCGACATCGGCCGGCTGGCGGAAATGCTGACCAGGGTGCAGGGCCGGATTCGCCACCGCCGCCTGGATCGGGTCTCGCCGCTTGCCGTTCCCGTGCTCTTGGAAATCGGCAAGGAACAGGTCTATGGCACCGCCATCGACGAACTGCTTGACGAAGGCGCCCAAGCCCTTATTGAAGAAGCGACCAAGCCCTTCGCGCCCGATCGCGGCGCCGTTCAAGGAAACTTGCCCATATGACCCGCACCAGGGGAAACACCCGCCCGGCCTTGCAAGAGGCGCCCGCCGACCGCCTGACGGTGAACGGGGTGGACCTGGTCATCGACCCCTCGGGCGCGGCAATCTGGCCGGAGCGACGTCTGGTCCTGGTCGCCGATCTGCACCTGGAAAAGGGCTCGGCCTTCGCCGCCCAGGGCTGCCTGCTGCCGCCCTATGACACGGCCGCCACGCTGGCCCGGCTTGAAACCGTGATCCGCGCCCATCGGGCCGAGCGGGTGGTCTGCCTGGGGGATTCCTTCCATGACGGCGACGCGGCCGAGCGGTTGTCGGCTCGGGACCGGGAAAAGCTGGTTTCCCTCACCGGCCGCTGCCACTGGACCTGGATCTGCGGCAATCACGACCCGGCGCCCCCGGCCCAGTGGGGCGGCCAGGTGGCCGAAACCCTGACGCTGGGCCCGCTGCAGCTCCGCCACGCGGCCGAGACGGCGCCCGCCGCCGGTGAGGTCTCCGGCCACTACCATCCCAAGGCGGCGGTGCGGGTGCGGCAGAAGCGCATTTCCGGGCGCTGCGCGGTGAGCGACGGCCGGCGCCTGATCCTGCCGGCCTTCGGCGCCTATACGGGCGGGCTCTCCGTGCTGGATCCGGCCATTGCCGGTTTCTTTCCAAAGAGCTTTGAGGTGCGCTTGCTGGGCCGCAACGGTGTTTTTGCTTTCCCCAAAGCCGGCCTGGTGCCTTAGCCGGAGCTTCCTCGCTCTTCCCGCAGTGCCTGAATTTCCGCCCGCAAGGCTTTTAATTCATTGATGATTTCCGCCCGTTCGTCATGTCCTTGCACCGCCTGGGCTTCCAGGGACTCATCGATCTGCGCCCTCTCCTCCTTCGCTTCCGCGTCATGCTGACGCTGCATGGCATCCACCACGATACCGATAAAGAGGTTTAAGACCGTGAAGGAAGTAACGAGAATAAAAGGTAGAAAAAAGACCCAAGCGGCCGGATAAACTTCCATGACCGGGCGCACGATGCCCATGGACCAGCTTTCCAAAGTCATGATCTGGAACAGGGAATAGGCCGATTCGGGAATGCTGCCGAACCATTCGGGAAAGGAGGCGCCGAACAGCTTGGTGGCCATCACGGAAAACACGTAAAACAGCAGGCTCAGCAGGCCGACGATGGAGCCCATGCCGGGGATCGCCGCCAGCAAGGCGGTGACCACCCGGCGCATGGAGGGCACCGAGGAGACCAGGCGCAGCACCCGCAAAATCCGCAAGGCGCGCAGCACCGAGAGGCCCTCCACCGCGGGCATCAAGGCCACGCTGACCACCACGAAATCAAAAACGTTCCAAGGGTCTTTGTGGAAGCGCCGGCCATAGACCACCATTTTGGACACCAGCTCGACCACGAATACGGCCAGGATAAACTTGTCGAAAACCAGCAAAACCCCGCCGACCGCCGCCATCACCTCGGCGCTGGTCTCCAGCCCAAGGGTGATGGCATTGATGACGATGAGAGCGGTGATGCTGCGCTGAAAGGCCAGGGATTCCAGGATGCGCTGCATCTTGCCGCGCCAGCCGGTCTGCAGGGGCGGGATTTGCCGCACATTCTGTTGCTCTTTCACCGTGCCCGCGATACCTGAGTTGGCTGCCTTGCTCACTGGACTCCCCTGCCCCCGCGCCATCGTTGCGTTGCCGAGAAGATAGGGAAATCGCTCCCAAACTCAAGATGGTGTGGGATCGCTTTGTCAAATGCCCGCGCCCGTGGCATATTAGCCGGTGAAAAACCCCAACACTGCAAATTTCGCGAAGGTTTAAAGTGGGATGATGATGAGGATGTGGCGTAAGGCCGGCCGGGCCGGCCTGATGGGCCTGTTAACCGTGGGAAGCCTGGTGTTCGGCGCCCCCGCCCAAACCGAAGCCCAAGCCGCTCAGGGCGAGTTGGCCGGGATCGGCAATATCAAGGTTTTTGTCACCGACATGAACGAATCCAGCATCGCCTGCGACCTGGACCAGGGCGCGGTGCTCCAGGCCTTCACCCAGGCCCTGCGGCAAGGGGGCATGACGGTGGCCGAGTCGGCGCCCTATTGGGTTGTGGTGCGGGCCACCACCGTGGCCAGCGACACCCGGGGCTGCCTGACCAGCCTGGACGCCACCGTGCTGCAGAACACCAAGTACTTCAACCAGGGCACCCGGGAAGAACGGGTCGGCCGGGTGCAGCACTGGTCCAAGGGCGGTCTGCACTTTTCCGACAAAAACGATCACCGCCAGCAGATCACCACCGCGGCGCAGGACCTGGGCAACAGCCTGGTGCAGGATTGGGCGAGCGACCAATAGGCGCGCGGCGTTCGCGCCAGGCAATTGCCATTTTGCCGCGATAAGGGTTCGTTCACCCTAAAAGGGTAAGTCTGGAAAAAGATTAAGCCTGAAAACAGATTTCTTCCTGGCGGCGGCTTTGCGGACTGGCTTTTTTGTTAGTCCACCACGGCGCCTGCGCGATTGGCGCCCAAAAAGGAGCGCAAGACGTATCGCTTATGAGTGATGAGCCCAAGATCCTGAAAACGCCCGACAAGGCCTATACCAACGCGGACTTTTTGCACACGCCCGAGGCCCGCTCCTTGCGGATCCTGGCGGAGTACCTGGAGCCCAACAACCGCTTCGCCCACTATCAGATCGACGACACCATCGTGTTTTTCGGCTCGGCCCGCATCAAGTCCCGGGAAGTGGCGGACGACAATCTGAAAAAGGCGCAAAAGGAGGGCAAGCCGGCCCAGGAGATCGCGGCCCTGGAACGCCAGCGCGAGCTGTCGCGCTTTTACGAGGATACCCGCGAACTGGCCCGGCGGCTGACCCTGTGGTCCAAGGGGCTGGACTCCAGCGACCGGCGCTTCGTGGTGTGCAGCGGCGGCGGCCCGGGCATCATGGAAGCGGCCAACCGGGGCGCCTCGGAGGCCAAGGGCCTGAACGTGGGCCTGAACATCTCCCTGCCCTTCGAGCAGATCGACAACCCCTACATCAGCCGGGAGCTGAATTTCCAGTTCCACTACTTTTTCATGCGCAAGTACTGGTTCACCTACCTGGCCAAGGCCTTGGTGGTCATGCCCGGCGGATTCGGCACCTTGGACGAGCTGTTCGAGTGCCTGACCCTGGTGCAAACGGGCAAGATCACCAAGCACCTGCCCGTGGTCCTCTTCGGCAGCCATTATTGGTCGGAGGTGATCAATTTCGATGTGCTGAAGGACTACGGCACCATCTCCCCCGAAGACACGGATCTCTTTTTCCGCACGGACTCGGTTGACGAAGCCTTCGACTTCATCACCCAGCAGCTGACCGACCACGCCCTGGACAGCCCCGGCGCCAGCTTGTAAGCAGGGACGGTCGTCCCTCTTTCCAAAATGGAGTGCCGCAATGGATAAACCCGCCGGCCCGACCAGCACGCTAGGCCCGGAAATCACCGCGGCGGAAGCCATGGAGATCCTGGATGATCCCGACGTGATCTTCCTGGACGTGCGCGAGGACGCGGAGCGGGCCATGGGATTTATCCCCCAGTCCGATCATATCCCCCTGGGTCAAGTGGCCGCCGCCGCCGACCCCAAGGGGGCTGCCGTTCATCCCGCCTTCACCGCGGGCAAGCACCTGGTGGTCTATTGCGCCAAGGGCGGCCGTTCCGCCATGGCCATTCAGGGTCTGAGCGCCATGGGGTACCAGGGTCTGACCAACCTGGCCGGCGGCCTCTTGGCCTGGCATCAAACAGGCGGCCCCATAGACCGCTGATCTGGCCCCGCCAGCTGCTTTTTCCCCTATCCCAGCCGTGCCCCGGACATTGGATCGATAGGTTAAAGCCATGTGTAGAATGCAAATTATGAATTTGCTTTGACTCGGCCATCGTCGCAAAAACGTTACAGACATCTGCCAAAAGAGCCCGCCCCCATTAGCAAAAAGGAGTTCCGGATGGACGTCATGGGACCGGCCACGGCACCGCAACGCCCTGGATCCAAATCGCCTTCACAGACCGAGGCACTGGCCGACCCCGCCCTGAACGGCGAAACGGCACTCCCCCATGAGACGGTACAACCGGCCGCCTCGCCCACGGGTGACCCCTGGCTTTTGACGCCCGGCCCCCTGACCACCTCGCCGACGGTCAAGGAGGCCATGCTGCACGATCTGGGCTCGCGGGATAAGGACTTCATCGCCATCAACCGGCGTCTGCGCGACCGCTTGCTCCATATCATTCACGGCCAGGACAGCCATGTCTGCGTCCCCCTGCAGGGCAGCGGCACTTTCGTGGTGGAGGCCATGCTGGGCTGCTTCGTACCCAAGGACGGCAAGGTGCTGATCCTGGTCAACGGGGCCTACGGCAACCGCATGGCCAAGATCTGCGTCTACAACGGGCGCTCGGCGGTGGTCGTGGAATGGCCCGAGGGTCAGCCGGTGGACCCAAGCATCCTGGCCGAGCGCCTGGCCGCGGACCCAACCATCACCCACGTGGCGGCGGTGCACTGCGAGACCACGGCGGGCATCCTCAATCCCATCGAGGAAATCGCCCGGGTGACCGCCGACGCGGGGCGCCGTCTTTTGATCGATGCCATGTCCATCTTCGGCGCCATCGAATTGGATGCCCGCCGCGTGCCCTTCGACGCTCTGGTCGCCTCGTCCAACAAATGCCTGGAAGGCGCCCCCGGCATCGGCTTTTGCCTGGCCCGGCAAGGCGCCCTGGAAGAAACCTGCGGCAATGCGCCGGCGCTCAGCCTGGACCTCTACGACCAATGGGTCTGCATGGAAGGCAACGGGCAATGGCGCTTTACCCCGCCGACCCATGCCATTCTGGCCTTCGATCAGGCACTCACCGAATACGAGGCCGAGGGTGGCGTGGCCGGGCGCAGCGGACGCTATCAGGAAAACCTGGAGATCTTGCTGAGCGGCATGCGCGACTTGGGCTTCGACACCCTGCTGCCAGATGATCTGCAGGCGCCGATTATCGTCACCTTCCACAACCCGGTCGACCCGGCCTTCGTCTTCGAGGAGTTCTACGACCGCCTGCGCCGGCGGGGCTATGTGATCTATCCGGGCAAACTGACCGTGGCCGAGTCGTTCCGCATCGGCTGCATCGGCCGCCTGGGCAAGACGGAAATGGAAGGCGCCCTGGCCGCCATCCGTGACACCCTGGCGGAAATGGGCGTCAAGCGCTGCCACAAACGGCGTGATATCTAGTGTCCCGAATCAGAAGTTCGGTGTATCAGATGGCAAGCACCGGACGAACTTCTGATTCGATCAGGACACTAGCAAGCCATTGATGCTCGTGTGGTTTATGGATTTGAAGTTCCTTACGGTGCCAGACCCAAGAATGGAAGGAACTTCAAATCCACCACACTAGGACGGCTTGCCTTTGCGAGTGGGAATACTTAGCTTTTCCTGAAGCTAACTGGAGTCCACTTGAGGAGGCAAATCGTGCCCCCGCGCTCGTCGCCGCCTAAGGCGGTTTTCATCGATCTGGATGACACCATGATCTCGGCCTATGCCAAGGTGCACGAGCATTGGACCGAGGTGCTGCACGAACATGCCCATCACTTGGAAGACCAAGCGGTCCCGGACGTGCGCGATGCGATCATGGAGGCCAGCAGGGTCTTTTGGTCCGACCCGGCGCGGCACCGCCATGGCCGCCTGAACATCGAACTGACCATCACCAACATCATCCAGGACGGCCTGTCCCAGGTCGGGCTGAAGCAGGATCGCCTGGCCCATCACCTGGGGGACCACTTCGCGGCCCACCGGGAGCGCAAGATGCACCTTTTCCCCGGCGTGCACGAGACCCTGGACGCCCTGCGCGCGGCGGGCATCGGCCTGGCCGTGGTGACCAACGGGCCGGCCCGCAGCCAGCGCCCCAAGCTGACCCGCTTCGAATTGGCGGACCGCTTCGATCACGTCTTGATCGAGGAGGAATTCGGCGCCGGCAAGCCCGAACCGGCGGTCTATGAGCACCTGCTGGCCACCTTCGATGTGGACCCGTCCGAGGCCTGGATGGTGGGCGACCACCTGGAATGGGAAGTGGCCGCCCCCCAGCGCCACGGCATCACCGGCATCTGGTGCAACGTGCACGGCCACAACGTGCCCGACCACCACGCCCACGTGGCGCCGGACCACGTCATCAACGGCCTGGAAGAGCTCTTAGCGCTCCTGGGCCTCGATCCTTCGGACGAAAAAGCTTAGGCGATAGGCCTCAGCGTTGTTCCGCGATGGCCGTGGCGATCTGCTCGGCCAGATGATCCACCAGTTTGTCCAGGGGCACCTCCTCGGCCGTGCCCGTGCGGCGGACCTTGAATTCGGCGGTGCCGTTGGCCAGGCCCCGACCGAAGGTGATGCGGAAAGGCACGCCGATGGCGTCCGCGTCGGCGAACTTGACCCCGCCGGAGACGTTGCGGTCCTCCAGCAGATAATCGATCCCCCGTTCCCGCAACTGCGCGCAGATGCCGTCCACCGTGGCCCGCACCGCCTCGTCCTGATACTTCATGGGGACCAGGTGCACGTCATACGGCGCCAGCGCCACGGGCCAGATGATGCCGTTGTCGTCGTGGTGCTGCTCCACCACCGCCGAGGCGATGCGGGTGGTGCCCACCCCGTAGCAGCCCATCTGGAACGGCCGGAACACCCCTTCGCTGTCGTTGACCCCGGCCTTCATGGGCACGGAGTACTTGTCGCCCAGCTTGAAGATGTGCCCCACCTCGATGCCCCGGATCGCCCGCAGGGGCTCTCCGTTGGGCGCGGCCTCGCCGGCCTGGGCCAGGCGGATATCGGCGAATTCCGGCGCGGGGAAAT
>JANQKX010000357.1 GCA_028280915.1 Kiloniellaceae bacterium | reverse complement strand
GCCTATATGGCGGTGTCGGGCATGGGGCCGGACGACCGGGAACAGCCCCAGCAGATGATCGAGATGGGATTGGACATGCTGCGCGCGGTCGCGGCGATCGACCGGCGGGAAGGGCAGGGACTGGCCCTTCGGGTGGGCATTCACATGGGCCCGGTGGTGGCCGGGGTCATCGGCAAAAAGAAGTTCATCTACGACCTTTGGGGCGACACGGTGAACACGGCCAGCCGCATGGAATCCACCGGCCTGCCCGGCAAGATACAGGTGACCGAAGCGGTCTATCAGCGCCTGGGGGACAACTACGCCGTGGCGCGGCGCGGGGATGTGGCGGTAAAGGGCAAGGGCACTTTGACCACCTATCTGATTACCTCTGACTTTTGATCTCAGCCCAAGTGGGGTGTGATGTTACTGGCCGGAGCGGGGGGCGACCGGGCCGGCGCGGGGCCGCGGCCGGGTCTCCCGGTGGGTGATGTAGGCGCCGGCCAAAGCCACGATGGCGGCGCCGATCCAGACCGCGGCGTCGGGTTTTTCCTGCCAAAACACCCAGCCGAAGATGCTGCCCCAGAGCAGGCCCGTGTATTCGAAGGGGGCCACCACCGCGGCGGGGGCGTTCCGATAGGCGATGATCACCAAGAGCGCCGCGCCGCCGCCCACCAAGCCGATGGCGACAAAGGAGACGAAGTCCTCACCGGCCGGCGTCTGCCAGACGAAGGGCAGGAAGGGCACGCTGGCCAGGCCGGCGCCCACGGTGGCGTAGGTGAGCAGGGCCGCGTTGGTTTCCGTGCGGGTCAAAAGCCGGGTGGTCAGCACCATGAGGGCAAAGGAAAAGGCGGAGATAAGGACCAAGAGGGTCCCGGGTTGAAAGGCGTCCGTGCCGGGCCGGATGATGATCATGGCCCCGGCAAAGCCCGCCGCCACGGCGCCCCAGCGCCGTGGTCCCACCCGTTCCCCCAAGACCGGCCGTGACAGGGCGACCACGAAGAGCGGCGCGGTGAAGGCCGTGGCGATGGCCTCCGCCAAGGGCAGGCGCTGCAAGGCGGCGAAAAAACAGGTCAGGGCGACGAAGAGCAAGCAGGCGCGCACCGCGTGAAACAGGGGCCGCCGGGTGTGCAGGGCCTTGACCCCGCCGGCGTGCCAGGTCACCACGAAGACCGGCAGCAGGCCGAAGAGGTAGCGGAAAAAAACGATCTGAAACGCCGAATAGCTGTCCCCCAGGCCCTTGACGATGGCATCGGTGACGGCAAAGCAAAACACCGAGGCCACGGCGGCGGTGATGCCAAGGCCGACCCGTTCGAAGCCGGCGCCCGCCGGCGTTTGCGGATGTGGGGCTTGAGATTTCGGCAAACAGATACTCCCAAGAGGTCAAACGGTCCCGAGCACCAGGCCAGGGACCGTTCGTCACCCTATCGGAAGACCTGTTTCGGCGGCAATGGATATTCGCCGCACGGCCGGTTTCATGCGGCTTCGTCGAGCCAAATGGGGTTGGACCAGGCCTTGCGGCCGGCCCGGTCGGCGACGGTGACCCGGAAATAGGATCCTTCGTAGCGGCGCCAGGGCAAGCGGGCGGAGGTCATGTCCTCGCCCATCTGGTTGTTGGACTTGGAGCCCCGGCCGGAAAGGGAAATGCTGTAGGCCGGCGAGCATTCGATGACCACATCGTCGCCGTCGAAGCGCAGGTCGTGAATTTCCGGGCCTTGGCTGGAATAGAAGTGACCCTCCTTCAAGGCGCCCAGCAGGGCCTCGGGCGCCAGGCTATCGGCCTTTACCTGGACCCAGCCGCCCAGGCTGTCGTGGGTCAGGAGATGGGCATCGTCGGTGGCGTAGCCGTTGAGACGCCAGCCTTCGTTCAGCAGCATCTCGCAAAACGGCCAGTCCACGCCCCGGTCCACTTCCACCGCCGAGCCGTGATTGTAGATCTCGATGGCATGGGCGAAGGGGAGCTCCAAGGCATCCTCGCGGGTCAGGCCGTACCAGGACGGGTGCACGATACCGATGAAAGCGCCGGCCTCGTAGGCCCGCCGGGCCACGTCCGGGCCACTTTCCCCTTCTTGATTGGGGGCGAAATCCAACGGCAGGCCGACGGCCTTGATGTGCCAGTACTCGCCCAGTTTGGTTTCCGGCGCGTGCAGCTCGGCGGAGATCAGCGTGGTGAAGTCGTCGCTGCGCAGATGACGGGTATCGCTGATAGGCCAGTCGTAACGGGCCATGAAATGGTCGGTGAGCGCCAGGAAATCATAGCCATTGTCCCGGTAATATCCGATCACCTGATCCGGCGGGAAAACCCCATCGGAATTGGTGGAATGGGTGTGCAGGTTTCCTTTGTAAAAACGGCCCGGCCGGTCGAAGGGCAAGTTGTGCATCTCGAAGACTCCCATCACTTCCACATGGAATCGTGCCAATATGGAATCGTGCCAACATGGTATTGCGGTGACCATTAGGAGCCATGTGACTCCATTTCAATTGGATTCGCGTGCGGAGTGTAAGAATTGATTTTGACGTTTTTTTGAAGCAAGCGAATAGTGGGAGCGGAAACCCGCTCATGGTCGGAAAAAGGGAGGAAGAGTGGCGGAAGCTTTCATCGAGGACAGCGTGGCAACACCGATCGGGCCCCTCGTCATGGTGAGCGCGGGCGATCAGCTTTGTGCGGTGGAGTTTGCCTCGGCCAGGGCGCGGATCGGGCCGTCCCTGCGCCGTCGCTTTGGCACCGACCGGGTGACGGCCGGGGCGGTGCCGGCGGCC
>JANQKX010000322.1 GCA_028280915.1 Kiloniellaceae bacterium | reverse complement strand
GGGTGTTGCCTTGACGGAGGACGGCCAAAACCTTCTGCAAGCCGCGCAACTGGCCTCCGCCGGCCTGGAGCGGGAGATCCGCCGCCTGGGTCAGCGGCGGCCCGAGCGCATCACCATCGGCATGTCCACCTACTTCGCCTCCCGCTGGCTGTCGCCCCGGCTGATGACCTTCATCACCCAGCATCCGGAGTTCTCTCTCAATCTGATGCCGCTGATCGATTTGATCGACCTGCAGGCCCACAACATCGATTTGGCCATTCGTTGGGGCAAGGGCGACTGGACCGACCTGGAGATCGAGCCCCTGTTGCCCTGCCCGGTGTTTCCCGCCGCGGGCACCGCCATTGCCGGACGGGTGGCGCGGGACGGCCTGGCGGAAACCCTGGCCGAGGTGCCCTTGCTGCATGACCGCAAGGGCAGCGTCGCGTGGCGGGATTGGTTCGGTGCCGCCGGCCTGGCCTACCCCTCGGCGCCGGAGCAGTTGGTGATCCCCGACCCCAACGTGCGGGTGCAGGCGGTGATCGACGGCCAAGGCGTTGCTCTTTACGACGAGTCCGTGGCCGCGGAGATTGCCGCGGGGCAACTGATTCAGATCTCGCCGGTGAGCCTGGACGACTACGGCTATTTCCTGGCCTATCCCAAGGACGCGCTCAGCCTGCCGGGGCCGCGGGCCTTTCGCGCCTGGATCCTCGCCGAAGCCGGCGCGACCGCCGAGACCAGCGGGGCTTGAGTTTCCGGCAACCCAGAAACACCGGGTCGCACTGTGCCGTCCCCAACAGGGGCGTCACGGGCCCATGAGTTCGGCGAGGTGGGTGAAGTTATCGGCGACCAGATCGAATTCCTGGGCAAACCCCGTGTCCTCATAGCTGTCGCCGTAGTCGTACAGACGCGCCACCACATAGGCCGTTTTCATGCCGTGCGCTTGCGCCGCCCGCAGATCGCCGAGATGGGCCGCGACGAAACAGACCCTATCAGCCGGCCGCCCGATGGCCGCCAGGGCGCGCTCATAACTCAGCGGGTTCGGTTTGCTGGCCCCCAGGGCATCGCAGCTGACAATGGCATCCCAAATGACGCCGGCCCGTTTTGAGCTGAACGCGGCGGTGCGCAGGCTGAGGATGGTATGGGGCGCCATGAAGTACTTCTGCCGCAGCCGTGCGATGCCCTGGGGCACCTCGGGCCAAACGGGCATGTTTTCCCAGGCCCGCAAGAGGACCGCGCGGTCCTTTCCGGCGACAGGGCCGGCCGCCAAGATTTCAATTGTCTTATCCAGGGAGGTCTCGATGACTGAATCGAAAGGGCGCCAAGGCGCCGTTTCCGCCGCGATGGAATCGACCTCGATAAGGGACTGCTTGCGCCATTCCTCGCCGAAACGATCGGGATCTATGTCGTGGCGCTGCCGCGCCTCCACCCGCTCGAGGGCATGCAAAACCGCCGACCTCCAATCGAACACCGTGCCGCCCACATCAAGAAGCACCGCTTCCACGTCCATCAAAATTCTCCCGGCAGTGACATGACCAGGCGGAGTCTTACCACCACCCGCCACGACCGCGAATCAAATTTTAGCCAGAGTTAGACGTAGCGAAACACCAGGCCGCCGTAGACCAGGCAGATGATCAGGGGCGCCCAGAGAGGGGTGCCGAAGAGGCCAAGCCAGGCCAGGAAAATGAAGGCGCTGCCCAGCAAGGTGATGAAGAGGCGGTCGCCGCGGGTGGTGTCCAGCCCGAGCACGCCCTGCCGGGGCGCACCGCCGGGGTGGCGGAACTCGAGCACCGCCATGGTCGCCAGGCAGATCAAGATAAAGCCGAAAAACGCCGCGGTCGGCCAGGTCCAGGCCATCCATGACAAACCCATGTGTCGCCCCTTCCTTCCGGTCAGACACGCCCGAGGGCAAAGCCCTTGGCGATGTAGTTGCGCACGAAATAGATCACAAAGGCCCCCGGCACGATGGTCAAGGTGCCCGCCGCCGCCAGCAGCCCCAGCTCATAACCCGAGGTGGAGGCCGTTCGGGTCATGGTCGCGGCGATGGGCTTGGCGTTCACCGCGGTCAGGGTCTTGGCCAAAAGCAGCTCGACCCAGGAGAACATGAAGCAGAAAAAACAGGCCACGCCGATGCCCGCCGCGATGGTGGGGATGAAGATCTTGATGAAAAAGTGGCCGAAGGAATAGCCGTCCACATAGGCGGTCTCGTCCAGCTGCCGGGGCACGCCGGACATGAAACCCTCTAGGATCCACACCGCCAAGGGAATGTTGAAAAGGGTGTGGGCCAAGGCCACGGCGATGTGGGTGTCGAACAGCCCCACGGCCGAATAGAGCTGGAAAAACGGCAGGGCAAAGACCGCCGCCGGCGCCATGCGGTTGGTGAGCAGCCAGAAAAACAGGTGCTTGTCGCCCATGAAGCGGTAGCGGGAAAAGGCGTAGGCCGCCGGCAGGGCGGCGCAAACGGAAATCACCGTGTTGATGGAGACGTAGATCAGCGAATTCACGTAGCCCATGTACCAGGTGGGATCGGTGAAGATTTTTCGGTAGTTCTCCAGGGTGAAATCCTGGGGCCAGAGGGTGAAGCTGCCCAGGATCTCGTTGGTGGTCTTGAACGACATGCTGAGCAGACCGTAGATGGGCAGCATGAGGAACAGGATGTAAAGGGTGGGCACCAGCCATTTGATCCGCATGATCACTGTTCCTCGTTGCGCATCATCAAGGTGTAGAAGATCCAGCTGAACAGCAGGATGATCAAAAAGTAGATCAGCGACATGGCCGCCGCCGGGCCCAGGTCAAACTGACCCAGCGCCACCTTGACCAGATCGATGGACAGCAAGGTGGTGGAATTGCCGGGCCCGCCGCCGGTGAGCACGAAGGGCTCGGTATAGATGTTGAAGGAATCCATGAAGCGGAGCAAAACCGCGATGGTCAGAACCCGCTTCAGCTTGGGCAGCTGGATGTAGCGGAAGATGGCCAGGGGCCGGGCGCCGTCGGTCTTGGCCGCCTGATAATAGGCATCGGGAATGGAGACCAAGCCCGCATAAGCCAGCAGCACCACCAGGGAGGTCCAGTGCCACACATCCATGACGACCAAGGTGATCCAGGCGGACACCGGTTGGCGGGTAAAGTTGTAGTCGATGCCCAGGGAATTGATGGTGTAGCCCAGAAGGCCGATATCCGGCAGGGCGAAGATATTCCAGATAGCCCCCACCACATTCCAGGGAATCAGCAGGGGCAGGGCCATCAGGATCAAACAGACCGACACCCAAATCCCCTTGCGGGGCATGGCGAGGGCGATCGCCACCCCTAAGGGAATCTCGATGGCGAGGATGGTGAAGGTGAACAAAAGCTGCCGGCCGAGGGCGGCGTGGAAGCGCTCGGAATGCAGCACCTCCTGGAACCAAATCACGCCAGCCCAGAAAAAGGTATTGTCGCCAAAGGTCTCCTGGACCGAATAGTTGACCACGGTCATCAGGGGAATGATGGCGTTGAAGGCCACCAGGATCAAAACCGGGAGGACAAAGAACCAGGCCTTTTGATTGGATGTCTTGTTCACCCTGCCGCCCCCCTCACGCCGCGGGCTCGGCGCCGGCCAGCCAGCCGTCTTGATAAATGCGGCTGTAATCGGCGTTGAAGCTCAAGTGGGTCTTGCCCGCCGGCACCTCCTGATCTTCGGAAACCAAGACCTTGACCAAATGATCGCCCAAACGGGTGTCCACGATGCGATAACGGCCGGCATCGCTGACCCGCACCACATCAGCTTCCAGCCCCGCGCTGCCGATGTTGACGAACTCGGGCCGCACCCCCAGTTCCAAACGGCCTTGCGCCGGGCCCGCCAGCTTATTGGCGGTCTCCACTTTCTGGCTGGCCACATAGGCGCTGCCGTTGTTCACCTGGCAAGGCAGCAGGTTCATGCCCGGGGAGCCGATGAAATGACCCACGAAGGTGTGCTTGGGCGCCTCGAACAGCTCCACGGGCGTGCCGATCTGCACCACCTGGCCGAAATTCATCACCACCACCCGGTCGGCGAAGGTGAGCGCCTCCACCTGATCGTGGGTCACATAGATCATGGTGCGATTGACCTTCTGGTGCAGCTCCTTCAGCTTGGAACGCAGCTGCCATTTCAGATGGGGGTCAATGACGGTCAAGGGCTCGTCGAACATGATGACGTTCACGTCGGAACGCACCAGCCCCCGGCCCAGGGAGATCTTCTGCTTGCCGTCGGCAGTCAGCCCGGCGGCGCGTTTTTTCAACATCCCGGTGAGTTCGGTCATCTCGGCGATTTCCGCCACCCGCTGGCGCACCTCCGCCTCGGGCACGCCCCGGTTCCGCAAGGGAAAGGCCAGATTGTCGAAGACGGTCATGGTGTCGTAGACCACGGGGAACTGGAAAACCTGGGCGATATGGCGTTTGTCCGGCGGCAGATCGGTCACGTCCTCATCGTCGAAGAGAACCCGCCCGCTGCTGGGCGTGAGCAAGCCCGAGATGATGTTCAGCAAGGTGGTCTTGCCACAGCCCGAGGGCCCCAAGAGGGCATAGGCGCCGCCATCGCGCCACTTCACGTCCAAACGCTTCAGCGCCCAGTCATCCTCGCTGGTCGGCGTGGCGCTGTAACTGTGGCGCAGATCCTTGAGTGTAATGGTCGCCACGGACGGCTCCCCCTTGTTTCACTTTGCCCGCCGCCCGGCTAGGCTTGAATGCGGCGGCCGTCCTGCTCGAACAGCATGCCCTTGGCCACGTCGGCGTAAAGCTTGGCGGCGGCCCCCACCTCGAAGGCATGGATGCCGTGGGACTGGGACACCCAGGA
>JANQKX010000305.1 GCA_028280915.1 Kiloniellaceae bacterium | reverse complement strand
AGCGTGCGGGTATTGCCGCGCATGCCCACCTGAACGCTGCGGTGGGCGTCCACGTGGCCGTTCTGGACCAGATAGGCCGCCCAGTGGGCCGCTGATTTTTCCGCCCCGAGAAAGTGCTTCATGTTGCTGAAGGCATCCGTATGGGCGTCGAAATGCAAGATGGCCGCCTTTTTGCCGCCGGTCAGTTTGGAGCCGGCGCCGCCCAGGGCTTGCAGGATGCCGCCGGTGATGGAGTGATCGCCGCCCACGGAAACAGGCCGGGTGCCGGCGGCGTCGATCTTTTGATAAAACCGGGTGATCCGTTCGATGCAGCGCTCGTTGTTGTTGGCCTCCGGCAGGGGCACGTCGCCCAGGTCGTGAATGCGGCAGGCGTTCCAGGGATCCAGCTCAAAGTGCATATGGACCCGGCGGCCGTTGGCGGAGATGTCCCGCACCGCCCGGGGACCCAGGTGCTGATCCCGCTCGGTGGTGCCGTTACCGGTGCTGTGGGGCACCCCGACCAGGGCAATATCGCAGGCCCGCGGGTCCGGGTCATGGGGCGCGCGAAACAGGGTCGGCACGCCCCACCAGTAAAGGGCGTTCATGAAGGCGGCCTGATCCCGCTCAGGCTGGGGGTTTTGGTCTGTCTGTGACGTTTGTGACTCTGTCTCTGACAAGGGGCATCCCTCCTCTGTTCGGGGCCGCGAACCTCCCGGGCGTCACCAGCCCGCTCCGCCAGGTATGAGAATTTCGCGCCCGCGGATGTGCCAACAGCCCTCGAGTGAATCTCAGATCAATTGGAATCATTTTATGATCCAATTGGCCTGAGAGACGCTCATTCTTCTATGAATTAGAGCGAAACAACGGGCCGGGTGCCTACGCACCTGATCCCAGGTTTGATTTAGGCTATCAACATTTTGCCGCCCTCTCGAACGATTTTATGGTATCAAGCTGATGAGAAAAACTCATGAGGTAGCCAGCCGTGTACCGTCATCTGCCGCCCCTGAACGCTCTGCGCGCTTTCGAAGCGGCGGCCCGTCATGGCAGCTTTACCAAGGCCGGCGCGGAACTCTGCGTGACCCAAGGCGCGATAAGCCGCCAAGTGCAAAAACTGGAGCAGCATCTGGGCGCCCCCTTGTTCGTGCGCGAGGTCAATACCATCGAATTGACGGACCTGGGACGGACCATCCTGCCCGCCGCCACCACGGCCTTCGGGACAATCGACCGCGCCGTGGAATCCGCCGGCCAGGGGGACGGGGTGATCCGCCTTCAGGTGGCGCCCACCTTTGCCGTGCGCTGCTTGATGCCCCGCTTGGCGGCGTTCAATGCCAAGCATGCGGCCGTCGAGGTGCGCCCGTCGATCACCCTCCACCCGGAGGCCTTCGATCCCATCAGCTTTGACCTGGGAATCGTTTATGGCGATGGACGCTGGCCGTCCCTTCATGCGGTTTTGCTGGCCGAGGAAATTCTGGTTCCGGTTTGCGCGCCGGAATCGATTGCCCGGCTAGGGCCCTTGAACCGCATTTCCGGACTGTCGAAATGGGTCCTGCTGCACACGACGACCGACCGCCGGGACTGGCCCCGTTGGCTGGCCCATGGGGGTTGCGAGTCCGTCGACGGCTACAAGGGACCGGCCTTTGAAACGCTCGACATGGCGGTCCGCGCCGCCGAGGACGGGATCGGCATGGCGCTGGGCGATCTGTCCTTGATCGGCGCGGATATAGCGGCCGGCAAGCTGGTCGTCCCCTTTGACCTGCCGCTCCGCACCGGCCGGGGCACCTATCTTGTGTGTTCAAAGGAGCGTCGGCATCAACAGGGGATATCGATTTTCAGCGAATGGCTGCTGGACATCTCTCCCGTCACCCAAAGACCCGACAAAAGACCTTGAGAAACAGAAACCCACCCGAGAAACAGAAACCCACCCGAGAAACAGAAACCCGCCTGAGAAACACAAACCCGAGGTGCCGGATCCCGGGCTCTCGGAGTCAGATTCTCCCGATTCTGGGCTTGCGGGCCGAGACGATGCTCCAATGGCCGAAGGTCTGGCGCACGTCCACGTCCTCAAAACCCACGCTCTTCAGGATCTCGCCGATTTCCTTACCGGAGCGCTGGCTGCCCTCGGTCCACATCATCATCACTGTGCTCAGCGCCGCGGCGGCGAAGGGGCCGGATTTGTCGTCATGGAAGATCACTTCGTGCACCATGATCCACCCGCCCGGGTTCAGGGACGCAAAGCTCTTTTCCGCCAGGCGGCGGCATTCCACCACCCGCCAGTCGTGGAAGATGTCCCCGTAAAAATGCAGGTCCCCTCTGGGGAAATCATCGGTCCACAGATCGCCCACCTGGGTGGTGACGCGGTCGCTCAGGCCGAAGTGGGCGACGGTCTCATCGGCCACCTGGCACACCACGGGCAGGTCGAAAACCACGCCCGTCAGGCCG
>JANQKX010000484.1 GCA_028280915.1 Kiloniellaceae bacterium | reverse complement strand
AGGCGCAGGGTGCCCCGCGCCGCCCCGCCCTGGTTGCAGGCCTCTTCAAAGGCGTGGCCCAGGTCGGCCATGGCGGGCTTGGCCCGGGCCAGGAGATCGCGCCCGGCTTCGGTCAGGCGCAGGGAGCGGGTGGTGCGCATGAACAAGGGCGTGCCGATGCGCTCCTCCAGGGCCTTGATCTGGTAGCTGACCGCCGGGGATTGCAGGCCCAGCGCCGCGGCCGCCTTGCGCAGGGAGCCTTTTTCCGCGACGGTCAGGAAGACCCCAAGGCCTTTATAGGGCACCTCAAACATGATGCAGGCTTTCCATATTCTTCGAATTTATCGAATAGTCTAGTTTTATTATGCCCTCTTTTTTAAAGTATCGTCTTGAGCTAGTCTTGACAAGTCCGGTCCGGTGGGCAGTGGCGGCCTGGCCCCTTTCCCCGCCGGCCGGGTGTTTTGCAAGCTGGCGAGGGAACCACGGTGAGCCAAGTTTCAGTATCGAGCGGCGATAACACGGCCCGCGCCATCGCCGCCATCGTGGCGGCGGTTTTCGCCCTTTCTCTGGGCGATGCGGTGATCAAGCTGATCAGCGCGGATTTCACCCTGTGGCAGGTCTTCATCCTGCGCTCGGTCATTGCCGCGCCGGTCCTCTGGGTGGTGATCTTGTGGCAGCGGGTGGGGGCCTGGCCGCGGCTGTGGTTCTGGACCGGGCTGCGCAGCGTGATGCTGGCGGTCATGTGGGTGATCTATTATGCGTCCTTGCCCCACATGCCCCTTTCCGCCGCGGCGGCGACCTATTACACCTCGCCCTTGTTCATTACCCTATTCGCCGGCTTGTTCGTCGGCGACCGCATCGGTTTCAAGGGCTGGTTCGCCGTGGTGCTGGGCTTTGTCGGTGTCACCGTTATCGTGCGCCCGGCGGCGGATGATTTCAACGCCTATGCCTTGCTGCCCCTGGCCGCGGCCATCCTTTATGCGCTGGGCATGATCCTGACCCGGACCAAGTGCCGCGGGGAGCATCCCCTGGTTCTGGCCCTGAGTCTGGTCTTGGCCTTTCCCGTGGTGGGCGGCGTGGCGAGCCTGGCCATCGGCCTGTGGGGCCCGTCGGCGGCCCAGGTGGCCGCGGCGCCTTTTCTGCTGGGCGACTGGGCGCCCCTGGACGGCAAGGCCTGGCTGGCCCTGGGTGTTTTGGGGACGGCGATGGTGATCGGCGCCCTGGGCGCGGCCATCGCCTATCAGATCGGCAAGTCGTCGACCGTGGCGATCTTCGACTTTTCCTACCTGCCCTTTGCCGTTTTGTGGAGTGTGGTGTTCTTCGCCGACATTCCCGACGGGTTGACCGTGACCGGCATTGCCTTGATCATCATTGCCGGTGTTTTGGCAACCCGCCGGTGAATGACGGGGGATAAAGCGCGTTGGGACGTACCTCGATTGGCGCACCCCGATTGGCGCACTGGGATTGGCGCACTGGGATTGAGGCTTGTTGGGAAAAGCGCCTTAGCTCAGTTGATCCAGGGTGGCGCTGATGCGCTCGCCCTTGAAGTCGGTGCCCCAGGTGCGGCTGGGCTCTTGCCGGGTGGTGAAGGGGTTTTCACCGGAAGCAAACTGCTTGCCCGACAGGGAACCGGCCAGACCCTCGAACTTTCCGTCCGTCTTGCCGTTGAAGGTCACGTCATAGACGGTGACGCCCGGGCCCGGCGCCGCGCCGCGATACTCGTTATAGGTGAAATCCACCACGACCGCGCGGGCTTCCTTGGGGCCGGTTTGCTCCCAGCTGCCCTTGCCGGTGGTGTAGCCCACCACGGCCTGGCCCTGGCTGATCACCGAGGCGGTGCCGTCGGCATCCAAGGTGAGGACGCGCTGGTTTTTGTTTGTCTGCTGCAGCAGGTAGGCCCCTTCCATGGCGTCCACCTGGGACACCGCGGCATTGGCGGTTTGCTGGTTGAAGCTGGCAAAGGGGCTTTGGTCAGAGGCCCCGGCGACGGCGGCCCCGGCGGGGGCGGCGGCCAAAACAGCGGCGTAAACAGGCATCATCTTGGTCATGGTTTTTGTCTCCCTATTGCGAGTGGGAAAAAGCCTCATGGCTCCCTCCGTTCATGCTCAAGATGTGGGGCCGGGTTAACCGGCAACAATGTAATTCGAGGTTACGGTTTGGTTAGGAAAGGCACAGCCTTTCCTTGTCCTAACGAAGCGCCCGGTCAGCTTGCCGGGCCCGATCGGGCAGGGTCGGGTCGACTTGATCGACTCTGCCGGAGTTGACAGTCTTGCTATTCCTTCGACGCATCTGCTTCAGATGTCCGCCTGCGGGATTGGGAACAGGAATGAAAATCTTCTTCGACGTGGACGGTGTCTTGATCAAGGGATGGCAATCGCCGCCGGGGCAGGGCCTGCGCTGGCATGCCACGATGGAAGAAGATTTGGGGGTTTCGCCTGAAGCCTTTTCAGAACGCTTTTTTCGCGCCTCGGCGGCTGCGCCGGAGCCGCCCATGCAGCGCTGCGCCAATGGGGAGAGCGACCTGAAGGATGAATTGGCCCAGGTCTTGCCGGCGATCGGATATCAAGGCGCCGTCGATGCCTTTGTGGACTATTGGCTGCGCAAGGATTCCAACGTCAATCAGCCTCTTTTGGATTTAATCGGCCAATTACGGGAAAATCCCGCTCTGGAGCTCTACATCGCCTCCGCGCAGGAGCATCACCGCGCGGCTTATCTGTGGCATACTCTCGGTTTCGAGGCCTATTTCCGAAAAATGCTCTACAGCGCCCAGTTGGGCCAGCTTAAGGACACGCCGGCCTTCTTCGCCGCGATCAATGATGCCTTGGGCATCGGCCCCAACGAAAGCCCGCTCTTTTTCGACGATCGGCCGGCCATCGTGGCCCTGGCGCGGGAGGCGGGGTGGGATGCTTGTCCGTTCAAATCGGTTGAGGATGTATTGCACCATCCCCGGCTGCAAGGTTTGTTTTAGGCCGGCCCCTCCGACGGTGGCGGCCCATAAAGCCCCTCCAGAATGCGCCGGACCACCTCGGCCATCATGAAGGCGGAGCTGGTGAAAAAGCCCGGGCCCCAGAGCAGCATGTTGGCCAGGTAGATGTTGCGGGCGCCGGTGGCGCGAAAGCTGGCCATGTCCAGGGCGGCGCCTTTGCCCGCTGTGCCGAGGCGATCATAAGGGGCGAGCAGATCCTGCCGGACCAGATCGGCGATGAGGGGCGGCTGGCCGGGGCTGGTCACCTCCCGGTTGACCCGGCCGGTGGTGTCCACCAGCAGGCGGGCCCGCTCTTCACCCAGATCGTGGCGCAAGATGAAGCCGTCGCCGTCGGGGGCGGCCGACACCTGCTCCAGGCCCTTGATCACCGAGAGGCGCCCGGCGCGGATCAGGGCCAGCAGTTTTTCCGCCGTGGGCACGGGGCAGGGGGCCGCATAACACAAGGTGGCGGTTTCCCATCTTTTTCGGTAGCGCTGTTCGCTTTCCGGGGACAGGAGGCCGTCGGCGAAGGCATCCCAGATATCCACCTGGGCGTCCCCGAAAAAATCCACCAGGAAATTCTCGGCGCCGCCCCGCTGCGCCGCCCCGATGGCATCGGTCAGGATCTCGGCCGCCCGTCTGTCCACCGCCGGACGGTCCTGGCATCCCCTGTAGGGGTCGCGCAGCCTGTCCCAGTCGATGGGGGCGCCGTGGGCCTCGGCCTCCTTGCGGATCAGCGCGGCGACGGTTTCAATGGTGAGGGGGCCGTCCTTGGCCAGGTCGCGCAGGGCGGCAAGGGTGAAATGGCGGCGCTGGATCTGGCCGGGCGCTTGGCTGGCCACGGCTTTCAAGCGGCCGCTGCGGGAACAGAGGACCACGCGGCGCCGATTGCCGCCCGGGATGAAGCGGGGCCAGCCTTCGGCGTCCCGCGCGAAACGGCAGCCGGTGCTGGGGGCAAAAAGCCGGTTCACCACGTCATAGGCGCTGAGGGAGGCGCCCAGGATGTGAACCGTTTGATCCAGGGGCACGTGATCCAGGGCCTGGTCCATGATGTGGTTGGCGATGTAGCCCGCTTGGCCGGCCAGGGGCGCGGGCGGCGGCAAATCCGGGCAGCGGCCGGTGGTCAGCAGGGCCGCGTCGGCGGTGATCGAACCCTTGGGCCAAGTCACCCGGACCGTCCCGTCGGCGGCCTCGGACAGGCCGGTCACTTCGTGAGACACCAAGGTCACCTCGATGCCCTTGATCGCGGCGGCGGTAAGGCTGGCCCGCACCACGTCTTCCAGGAAAGCGCCGTAGGCGGCGCGGGGCAGGTGGCCTTTGGGCGGGATGTCCGGGCCCCATTGGGGCTGGCGCCGCAGCCAGGCGATGAAGGCCCGGCGGTTGCCCGGCGCCAGGCACATGTCGTCGGTGGTGTTGTTCACCAGATAATCGGGACAATCCTCCCGCCGGTAAGGATAGCCCGGCCCGAAGGTGCCGGAGGCCTCGAAGACGGTGATCTTCCTGACCGGGTAGCCGTCCACCAGCTGAAACAGCGCCGAGGTCCCGCTGAAGCCGCAGCCGATGATGGCGATGTGGCCGGGTCCTGTGGTTAAGGGGCCTGCGGTTAAATGGCTGGCGCTCATGGCCAGAACACCCAGAAAGGCTTGAATGACGGGTGGTTTAACATCATCGATTTCTTAAATTGGCACTTTGTTATGATTTCTGGTACTATCTTGAAGAGGGCGCGCGAAAAATTCATCACCTGACAGGGGAAGCAGACTGTCATGAGCAAGATCGATTCGGCAAACTCCCTCGACGGGTCGGAAACGTCCGGTCCGGCGCCAAAACCGGCCAAGGCAGGAAGCGGGTTGAAACTCGGCCAAGAGGCCCCTTCAGCCGAAGCCGCCAAGATGCCGAAGCCCGCGAAAGCCAAATCCAAATCCCATTCCAAGGCCCATTCTAAATCCCGTTCCAAGTCTCAGGCCAAGGGCAACGGCAAGGCCGGCAAAAAGGGCAAGAACGCCGCGCTTAAGATGATGTCGGCCAAGGGCAATTGCGTGGCCGCGCCCAAGATCGGCAACGGCGCCATTAACCCGACGCCTCTGCCCAGACCGGCGCGCAAAGAGGCGAGGACCATCGA
>JANQKX010000276.1 GCA_028280915.1 Kiloniellaceae bacterium | reverse complement strand
GGCCGCCGGGCGGGGTCCGGCCGGCCCCATCAGCACCATGGTCGCTTTCCATGTGGTGATCGAAGGGGAGTTCCTGCGGGTCCAAGGGCCCATCGGGCGCCTGACCACCTGCCCTCTCTTGAGGCAAATCAACCGCCTGGTGGCCCGGGACGAAGCCCGCCACGCGGCGTTTGGCCGTATCTTTCTCACTGAAGTCCTGGCCGAGCTTTGCCCGCAGACCAAACAGCAAATCTATGACTGGGTCCACGATCTGTGGCGGCAAGCCACCCTGCCGACCCTGACGCGCCGTCTGAACAACCCCATCGCGCAGAAGGTCATGACCCAATGGCTGAAGCATGGCTGGCGCCACCACCAGGCCCGCCTGTGCCAGATCGGCCTGGTCGGCGGACGGGTGCGTGCGCCATTAAGGGCCAGCGGGCCATGATTTCGATCGTCATCCCCACCTATAATGAGGCCGACCGTTTGCCTTGCCTGCTCGCCGGTCTGGCCTGCCAGGAGGTGACCCACGAAGTGATCGTAGTAGACGGAGACAGCCGTGACGGCACCATGCAAATCGCCCGGGCCGGCGGCGCAAGGGTGCTGACAACGGAATTGGGGCGGGGCCATCAGCTGGCGGTCGGATCACGGGCCGCACGGGGCGATACCCTGCTGTTTCTGCACGCGGATTCGCGCTTTCCCGCCGCCGGCTTGCTGCAACTGGGCCGCACCCTGGCCGATCATCCCGACTGCCCCGGCGGCAACTTTCGCCTGGTCTTTGACGGGGACAGCCCCTTCAGCCGCTGGCTAACCGGCTTTTACGCTTGGATCCGGGCCCGGGGGCTTTATTACGGCGATTCGGGGATCTTCGTGCGGCGGCGGGTTTATGAGGAAATCGGCGGCATTCGCCCCCTCGCCCTCATGGAAGACTACGACTTCACCCGGCGCCTGGAGCGCCGGGGCCGGACCTGCTGCATCGCCGATCCGCCCCTGGTCACCTCGTCCCGCCGCTTCGAAGGCCGCCATCCGGTCGCCATCGTGGCCAACTGGCTGGAAATCCACGCCCTCTTTCACCTGGGCGTGCCGGCCAGCTTTTTGGTACGCCGCTACCGCTCCCACCGCCACCAGCCCAATTAAGGGACAGCTTGCCCCGCGGCGTCGAAAACGGCCGGCCGGAGTCACAAGCGATTGGCGATTTCCTGCAACTGGGCCTGGGCGGCGCAATCGACGATCCAATCGTCCCGGTCGGGCCATTCGCCCGCGGTGCCGTCGCAGCCGTCCATGCGCCGGAGCACCACGGCGAGGATGCGATCAGATTGCCGTGCCTTGCCCTTGGCCTCCAAGGCCGCGGCGCGGCTCAGCAGCTTCACCGCCAGACGGCGCAGACTCTCGGAGCCGCCGCGCAGGCTTTCCGACGGCAGATTGCCCACGGCGGCCGCCATGGCGTTGGTGGACGCGACGGTGACCGAGAAGATACCCGCGCTGTTGTCGTTCAACAGCCCCAGGACGGTCACCACATCGTTGTCCTGCAGGCTCACCGGGATCACGTCGCTGTTGGCGTAGCCATCCACGGTTTCGTCATGCACCACCAGCCGATCCAGGATGAAGCTGTTGCCGTTGATGGTGAGGCCCTGGCCCGTGCGCATGAGCAAGGTGAGCGGGCCGCCGGCGGACTGGGCCCAGAGGCCCTGGTTGTTGGCCGCGGTCACGCCGCTCCCCTCGATGGTGGCGAGAAAGGCGATGGTGCCCAGATCGTTGAGGACCAGGTGCTGAAAATCGCTGAAGGTAGCGCTGGTCCCCGGTGCGGTGTCACCGGTCAGCGCCACCAAAGAGATATCGCCCGGCACGCCGGCCCAGATCCCGAAGGGCGGCGCGATGCCATCCAAGACGCCGAGAAAGGCGATTTCACCGTCTTGATTGATGATCGGCTGCAGCAGATCGGAAAAGGTGCTTTCGCTGCCCGGCGCCGCGGTGCCCTGACGGGCCGCCAGTTCGAGGCTGCCCGGCACCCCCGACCAAATGCCCAGGGTATCGGTCGAATCCAGGGCGATGAAGGCGACGGCGTTGTTCTGATTGCTGACCGGGCTGCCGATTGCCTCGGAATAGGTCGCCCCGTCCGTATTGTTCGCCGGATCGCCCGTCACCACGATGGTGGTCACCGCCGGCGTGTCCTGGGCCAGCGCACCGCCACCGGCCAGGCAAAGGACCATCGTTCCAAAAAACAGCCGCAATGCCGTTTGAGAAACACCCATCTCTCCACCTCCCGCTTTGTTGGCGCCCCCAACCGTCGGGCCGCGATCAGTCTTTTATTTTAGTCAATTCTAAACTATTCATTCAAAAAGCGCTAGAGCGCGCTTAAGCAGCGGCCCTTTGGTGTGCGCAGGCATTCATGAAACGAGCCGCCCTCAATTTGCACCCTATCTTGGTACCTTGGCGCATCGGCGTGCATCAAGATTCATTTTCGTGCTTTGTTCTTGCATCGAGCGGCAAAACCACCCTGCCCTTACCTCTCGGCAGGATCTGAAAAGCTGTTGATTTTTAAGGATTTTGGTGGAAAGATCCGAACTTCGAACCTAGAGGGCTCTCATCATTTCTCCGAAAAGACTGCCGCCCCGCTGCCAATGAAAGATGCGGGCGGCACTTCACGTTGCGAAACGCTTTTGGCGGGCCATGCGTGATGAAAATGCGAACTATTACTTCGCCATCCCACTACGATAACATGACGGCCCAATGCGCTATAGCGATCCGCTCTGCAAAGAAATGGTCAAGCGCCCTATCTCCGCACCCCAAAGCCCATAAACATTCTGAGCGCGCGCCACCTACGGCGGCTTAGAGCACATTCCTGGCTTGGTGCTGCGAGGTGGCGAAGGGCCGCTTTAGGCGTTGGCACAAGGCAACTGGGATGCTGCACTTCCGATGTGAGTCTCAATCTGTCGCGTTTGCGCTATCAAGTGCACAGAACGCTTGACATCCGTTGAATTTATATGACAAGTTAACTTATCAATATGGCAAGGAAACTTCTCATGTTAGCCTCTACCCAATCTCAAATAGTGGTGTCTATCGTCGCGTTTCTCGGCGCCGCTTACATTTGGGTCTTTGGCGCCCCGTTTTTCGCGACGATTATCTTCACGGCTCTTTGTCTCATGTGGTCGGCTTGGATTTTCATCTCGATTTTCAGGGGAACTGACGAACTGAAATCGGCAGGTATAAGGTATGCCCTCGCGGTAGCCGGTGGGGTTGGAGTTCCCCTTTCCATCGCATTTGTGGCGCTGATGGTCGCAACGCCGGATATTCAGCGTGTGATCACAAGCATTGCAGCGTCTTCGAGAAGCGGATTATCGCCTGCCGCGGTTGGCTTCGCATTGGGCGTGTCGTTTACCTTCATGTTGCTGTGCGCTGTATTCGCCATTAGCCATTCGGTTTGGTGGGCATCAAAACGGTGATGGGCGCATGCATCGGAAATCACAATGAAAAACAGCATCCGAGTTTTGCGTGCTGAGCGACGGTGGACACAGGCGGATCTCGCCAGAGAGCTCGGCGTTTCGAGGAATTCCGTCAACGCAATCGAGAATGGGAAATACGACCCTTCATTGCCACTGGCATTTAGAATCGCGCGGCTGTTTGAGCGAACGGTTGAAGAAATTTTCGAAGACGATGACGCTGAGCGGTAAAGACCACAAGTGTTATAGACGTATACAGAGTTAACAGCACAAAGAGCCAAACCAAACTGTTCGGACCGAAACCGTAGAGCTTGTTGGAAGCCGCGTCGTCTGCAAAGCGGTCATCGAACCGGCGAAGCAAAACATCGTATAATTGGTGTCCTTCCTGCCAGATAGCTGACAGTTTATTCCGATCACATGGTTTACACCTTTTGCATTTGGGGAGGCCCCAGATGCCATGGAGAGAGTGTAAGCC
>JANQKX010000180.1 GCA_028280915.1 Kiloniellaceae bacterium | reverse complement strand
CCGCCAGCATGTCCCGGTCGTTGACCCCGGCGCGGATCATCATGCCCATCTTGGTGCGGTTGAGGAACAGCCACAGGCCAACTCCGACGGCGACCGCCACGAAAAGAACCGTGAGCCGGTAGACGGGGTACTTGATGTAAACGGCATCGCCGGACGATTTGATGGTGGAGATGATCGGCAATTGGGTCGCGCCGAACAGCCATTCCGGCGGCGCGAATTGATAGGTGGTGCCGGTCCACACCGCGAGCATGAGATCGGCGGCAATGACCGAGATGCCGATGGTCACCAGGGTCTGGCGCAGGTCGTCGCCCTGCATGCGCCGGAACACCAAGACCTGGAGCAAGATGCCGCTGGCGGCGATGGCCAAAAAGGCGACCGCCAGCCCCAGGAACCAGTTGCCGCTGGCCTCGGCCACCTCATAGCCGATATAGCCGCCCAAGAGGTACATGGAGCCGTGGGCCAGGTTCACGTTGCGCATGAGGCCGAAGACCAAGGTGAAGCCGCTGGCAACGAGAAAATAAAGGCCGCCCAGGGTGACGCCGTTCAAGAGGGTGTTCACGAAGGTCTTCTTGCGGCCCAGCGCGCCCACCAGCCAGTCCGGCCAGACGGCGAAGATCATCCACAGGAAAATACCGGCCGCCAAAACAATGATCAGCGCCCAAAATGTGTGGCGTTCGATGAAATGCCGCATGGACCTGAGCCTATGCGCCGCAGGGACGGGTCGCCCGGTCGATTACGTAACGCGCCCACATGGTTCGCCTCCTCCACTCGGCAGGCACCTGCGGGACCGATTTGGTCGCACCACGATGCCCGACACGGGGGCGGTATGGTTAAATGGTTCCCGGAAGGGCCATTTTTATAGGATTTCCGCCCTTTGTTGGCTGAAAGCGTGACTCTATACGGGAAAATGCGCAATATGGAGAATTCTACAATTTGAGTAAAATTGGGTAAATTTGAAGCCAAAACTGAGAATCATCGCGGGGTGGAGATGGAATTCCTGACATGGCAAATCGTGTGGCGATCGATACTGAGCGCCCCGGCGGGCCCCTTGCCGCGGCAAATATTGACCGTGGCCCCCGGGTTTGCCCATGCCAGCCTGCCGCCCGAGGTGGGCCTGTTGCTGCCCAGCGGCTGCGGGTCCCGGCAGCTGGTGGAAAATCTGTCGGACCGCGCCTTCGACCTGTCGGATTCGGTGGTTGGCTACTTTTTGGCGGACCCGTTTTTCGCCGCCGAGCGGGAGCGGTTCCGGCTCCAGCGGGCGAAGCCTCTTTGGATCTGCAATCTGCCCACCGTGGCGCAGCAAGATCCCAGCTTTACGCGTCAGTTGACCGACGTGGGCCTGGATCAGGATCTGGAGCTGGCGCGTCTGGCGGCTTTGAAGGAACTGGGCTTCAAGGTGGCGGTCGCGGTGGTGGACGGGCCCGGCGCGGTCCAGGCCTTGGCGATCGGGCCGGAGGCGCTGTTCGTCTTGCCCCGGATCGGCGACTTCGCCGCCGGTTTCCCCTCCCTGCGGCAGCGGGGCGCGGCGGCCCAGCAGGTGGCCGCGGCTGCGGAGGCAGTTGATTGGCGCCGCCCGATCATCGGCCTGGCGGACGCCAGCGAGGCGGCCTACGAAGGGCAGTGGCCGGCGCCCCTGAGCGGCCTGTTGTGCCGGCCTCGGGTCCTTAACGCCTGATCGTCAGCCGGAAAGATTGTACTTCAGGATTTTGTTGTAGAGGGTCTTGCGGGAGATGCCCAGTGCATCGGCGGTCTTGCTGCGGTTGAAGCCGTGGCGCCACAGGGCCGCCAGAATCCAATCCTTTTCCGAGCGGTCGGCGGCGCCGGCCGCCGGCTCTGTTTTCAGGAAGGGGCGGATGTCTTCCGGCTGCAGGGGATTGCCGCCCTGCAGGCCGCAGAGGCGGCCCACCAGGGACGTCAGTTCCTGATCGTTGCCGGGCCAGAGATGACTGTGCAGCAGAGAGGCCGCGCCGGCGGAAAAGGCGGTGCGGTCCAAGACGCGGCCCAGATTTTGCTCGGCCGCTTGGGCGATCAGGTCCATGAGGTCCTCGGTCCGCTCACGCACGGGCGGCACGCGCAGGACCCAGCCCGCCATGACCGCCGCCAGGGCCGGGTCCAAGCCACTTGCGGCCCGGTTTTCGCTTGCAAGGTCTTCGGGCCCCCGATCCTCACCGGCCCGGGTCTGGCCCGCTGCCACAAGGCTGAGCAGGATGACCCGGGGCCCCAATGGCAGGGACCGCTTGGTGCCGGGGGCGCGGAAGCTGCCCGATTTCAGGGCGGCGGCCAAACGCTGCTGCAGGGCCGGCGACAGACTTTCCGGGGCTTCCAGGGCGAGCAAACCCACGGAAGCGTCGGCCAGCGCCGGCGGCCGGCGTTCCAGGCTGTCCCGGTGCCCGAAGAGAAAACCACGGCTCCGGGCCGGCACGTTTTCCTTGCCGATATCATAGCGCACCATGGTGGCCGGCCCGCCTTGTCCCGAGGCCAAGGCCCGCAGGGTCGGCTCGGTGTCCACGCCCTGTTCCGCGACCAGAAGCACCGGGAGCTTGCCCGCGGCCATGTCGCGGAGCCGGCCCAGGAAGGTCAGAAGGGCCGGGGAGCGGCCGCAAAATCCGTGACCGCGGGCCCAGGACAACAAGCGGGCGCTTTCCTGGTCCAGGGCGGCCTTGCGTTGGCTGGACTGGCGAAAGCCGTCGATCTGATCGGCGATGGATACCTCGAGGGGAATGCGCTCGATGGTCGATCCGCCCACGTAGCCGTCGATGCGGGCCAGGCTCAGGACCCGGCCCAGGTCCTCGGGCGTGGCGATGGGGCCGCCTTCCAGCAGAAACCGCGTCTCCGGGCTGATGCGCTTGACCAGGCGGGAGATGTCGCGGGCCACGGCCGCCACCTCCTCGATGGAGGTGCGGGCCTGGTGGCCCAGCACGCCGCCCACGTTCCAGCCCAGGTTCAGGCAGATCATCTGGATGCCCGCATCGGCGGCCAGCCGGGCTTGGGTCCGGGTGGCACAGTAAAAGATGCCGGCCAGGCCCTGGTCCTGGACGGCCCGGAGCTGCGCCACTTCCTGCTCGATGCCCCGCCCGGCATGGGAGAGGATTTGCTGCAGGGGCCTGGAATAGTGCATGCAGCTGGGAAAATTTACCGCCCCGGCGAAGCCCGCTTCCTTGACCTTGCGGGCGACGCGGGCCGGATCGTAGGTACGGCCCCAGACGTTCACGCCCAAAAAGACGGGAATGCGGCATTGCGCCAGCAGTTCCTCCCCGGCGAAGCTTTCCGTCAACTGGCCCGCGTCGGCGATGGGCAGCATGCAGGCGATGGAGGGCGCGCCCATGTTGCGCAG
>JANQKX010000129.1 GCA_028280915.1 Kiloniellaceae bacterium | reverse complement strand
GGGCGAGGTCGTGATCGACGAGGTGGCCGGGCAATGGCTCACCCTGGTGCCCATCGCCCTGATGCCCGAACTCTACATCGTGGGCTTCGCCGCCTTCCGCTTCTTCGACATCACCAAAATCTGGCCGGCCAATTGGGCCGACAAAAACCTGGATGGTGGACTGGGCATCATGGCAGACGATATGATGGCCGGAGCCTACGGCGCCGCGGTGTGCGGCCTGATGCTATTGCTCATGGGACAAATGGGATGAGCCAAGACCCCGACCACGACCGGGTGGCCAAACTGCTGCAAGACTACCGGGCCCAAGGCCTGCGCATCGCCACGGCGGAATCCTGCACCGGCGGCATGATCGCCGCCTGCCTGACCGACATCGCCGGGTCGTCGGATGTGTTCGAGCGGGGTTTTGTCACCTATTCCAACGAAGCCAAGAACGAATCCATCGGCGTGCCCATGGACCTCATCACCGCGCATGGCGCGGTCAGCGCGCAAGTGGCCCAGGCCATGGCGAGCGGGGCCCTGGCCCATTCCCGGGCCGACGTGGCGGTTTCGGTCACCGGCGTGGCCGGCCCCGGCGGCGGCTCGGCGGAAAAACCGGTCGGCCTGGTCTATTTCGGCCTGGCGCGCCGGGGTGGCGCGGCCGAGAGCTGGCGGCACATCTTTTCCGGCGACCGGGCCGCGGTGCGGGCGGCCACCCGAGACCACGCCTTGAGCTTGCTGGAAAGGCAGGCCGCGGCGTGAGTTTCGATCAAGACGGCAACGATACGGGAAAGGGATCCGGCGACAACGCCGGGCCCAAGGGCACCCCGCCGGGCGGCCTCTTGCCGGGTCCGGCCCCGGCGCCACGGCGCATTCCGGCGGACCTGGGCGACCTCTTGTTGGTCGTACTCATGGTCTTGCTCTCCATCCGTTTGCTGCACCCCATCCTGTTCGACTTTTTCATCGCCTCCAATCCCTTGCAGGAGCCCACACCCGGCGCCTTTTTGGGCCTGGTTCTCAGCAGCTTTTTGATCGAAAGCACCGTGATGGTGCTGGCGGTCGAGTTCATCATTCGCCGCAAGTATGACCTCACCTGGTATGACCTGGGTTTTCGGCCCCTTGCCAACGGCTGGCTGCAAAAGGGCATCATTATCGGCGTGATTTCGGTGCCCTTGTTCATGCTTTTCATGTCCGTCAGTCAGGAATTCTTCGGCATGCCGACGGAAAATCCCCAGATCGACGCCTTGACCCGGGTGGGCACCTCCTGGTTCGCCATTCTATCCATTCTGCTGGCCACCGCGGTGGTGGCGCCCCTGGCCGAGGAGATCGTCTTTCGCGGTGTGCTGTTTCCCTGGTTGCACGACCGCATGGGGCTGCAAGGGGCGATTTTTGTGAGCGGGCTGATCTTCGGCCTGGCCCATGGCATCCCTCACCTGATCCCGCCGCTCACCATCTTCGGCATGATCTTGGCCGCCGTCACCCACTACAGCGGCACGCTCTGGTCGGCAATCATCGTGCACGCCGTCTTCAACGCCATCCAGATCGTCAGCCTTTTTGTGCTGCTGTCATCCGGCGTCCAACTGACCTGAGGGCATCACGCCCTGGTTCGGGCCATAGAGCACCTTGGCCCGGGCCTCGAAGGCGGAGACCATGCGCCGCACCGCTTCTTCGAATAAGGTCTCGATGACCTTTTGAATGAGGCGGGAGCGGAACTCGAAATCCACATAAAAATCCAGCTCGCAGCCGGAAGCATGGCCTTCGAAGATCCAGTGGTTGTTCAGATACTTAAACGGCCCGTCGCAGTATTCCACATCGATGCGCCGGCCCGCCCGGTCCAGGGTCACCCGGCTGGTGAAGCGCTCGCGAAACACCTTAAAGCCGATCATCAGGTCGGCGACGATCAGGGCCTCTTCCCGCTTGCGGATGCGCGCGCCGACGCACCAGGGCAGAAAATCGGGGTAGTGACCCACGTCGGCCACCAGGTCAAAAAGCTGCTCTGGTTGATAGGGCAAAACGCGCCGTTCCGCGTGGGTCGGCATGCGCTACCCCCTACTCACGCGCTCGCCGCCTGCTTGGCTTCCCGGGCGGCCCGAAGACGCAGAAAATCTGCATCGGCGTGATAGGAAGAGCGGGTCAGTGGCGAGGCCGAGACCAGCAAAAAGCCCTTGCCCCGGGCCATGGTCTCGTAGTGCTCGAACTCTTCCGGCGTGACGAAGCGGTCCACCACATGGTGCTTGGGGGTCGGCTGCAGATACTGGCCGATGGTGAGGAAATCCACGCCGGCAGAGCGCATATCGTCCATCACCTGCAGCACTTCCTCCTTGCTTTCGCCCAGGCCCACCATGATGCCGGATTTGGTAAAGATGCTGGGGTCTTGCTCTTTCACCCGGTCCAAAAGGCGCAGGCTATGGAAATAGCGGGCCCCCGGCCGCACCTCGGTGTAAAGCCGCGGCACGGTTTCCAAATTGTGGTTGAAAACGTCCGGCTTGGCCTCGACCACCACCTCCAGCGCGCCGTCCTTGCGCAGAAAGTCCGGCGTCAGGATCTCCACCGTGGTGCCCGGCGCCCGCTCCCGCAGGGCCTTGATCACTGCCGCGAAATGGGCCGCGCCGCCGTCGTTCAGATCGTCCCGGTCCTCCGAGGTGATGACCACGTGATTGAGCCCCAGCTTGGCCACGGCGGCCGCCACATTGGTGGGCTCGAACGGATCGAGCAGGCCGGGCTTGCCCGTGGCCACGTTGCAAAAGCTGCAGGCCCGGGTGCAGATGCCGCCCATGATCATCATGGTGGCGTGTTTTTTGCTCCAGCATTCGCCGATGTTGGGACAGCCCGCTTCCTCGCAAACGGTGTGCAGCCCGTTTTCGCGCACGATGTTGCGGGTCTCCAAAAACCCCTTGGAAGACGGGGCCTTGACCCTGATCCATTTGGGTTTGCGCTTGATTTCCGTGTCGGGCCGATGGGCCTTTTCAGGATGGCGCAGTCGCCCCGCGGTTGCCGTATTTTCCATGATGTTAGACATGTATCACCCGGTCATAAGCGTCAAGCACTGACTCGTGCATCATTTCAGACAATGTGGGATGTGGGAAGACCGTATGGATCAACTCTTCTTCCGTGGTCTCCAAACCCATGGCGACCACGAAGCCCTGAATCAGCTCTGTCACCTCGGCCCCGACCATGTGAGCGCCCAACAGCTCACCGGTCTTGGCATCGAAGACGGTCTTGACCAGACCCTCCGGCTCGCCCAGGGCGATGGCCTTGCCGTTGCCCAGAAAAGGAAAGCGCCCGACCCGAACCTGGCGCCCCGCCGCGACCGCGGCCTTTTCCGTCAGGCCCACCGAGGCGATCTGCGGCTGGCAGTAGGTGCAGCCGGGGATCTTCAGCTTGTCGATGGGATGAACGCCGGCGATGCCGGTGATCTTCTCGACGCA
>JANQKX010000087.1 GCA_028280915.1 Kiloniellaceae bacterium | reverse complement strand
CGTTCAACCTTTCCACCCCTTGGCTCGGGCCCGTGTTCTCCGTTGCCGCTGCAGGAGGCGTGAAACCCGCGAGGCCAAGGGAAACCGCGAACAGGGCGGCGGCCAGGGTGATTTTTATTCTTTTTGCGAGCATGAAATACATCCGTGGAAAGATCTAGCTTGGTCCGTTGGCCATCATTTAAGGATCAAGGTGCCGGATTGACCGGGCCAAGCCCTTGCGACAAGCCGCTCCCGCCACAATTTGGCATTTCCTTTTGGAAAAGCAACTACCGCCACCGGCCTGTGGGTCGGAATCGAACAAAACCGGCCATTTGCCCCCTGCAAAGGCTTGTCTCGCAAGGGAAATGCCCCCAACTTGCAAACGTCGGGGGGCATAACTTGGAAAACGATTTGTCATGAAACTGTCACTGGGACCAGGGCTGCGCGAGGCCCGTCCATGACCGTGCTCGTCACCGGGGCCACCGGATTCGTGGGATCGGCGGTCGCCCGTTTGCTGAAGACACGGGGCGAGCGGGTGCGGGTGCTGGCACGACCCGGCAGTGACCGGCGCAATCTCAACGGCTTGGACCTGGAAGTGGCCGAGGGCGATCTGCTGGACGAAGGAAGCCTGGAAGCGGCCTTGCAAGGGGTCAAGACCCTGTTTCACGTGGCCGCCGACTATCGCCTCTGGGTGCCCCAGCCGGATCAAATCTACGCGGTCAATGTGGAAGGGAGCCGCAAGCTCATGGTGGCGGCCCTGCGGGGCGGGGTGGAGCGTATCGTTTACACAAGCTCGGTCGCCACCTTGGGGATTCTGGGCGGGGACCAATCGGCCGACGAGGCGACCCCCGTGGCCCTGACAGACATGATCGGCCACTACAAGCGCTCCAAGTTCCTGGCCGAGGAAGCGGTGCGAGAGTTGATTGCCGACTCCAACCTGCCGGCGGTCATCGTTAATCCCTCCACCCCGGTGGGGCCGAATGACGTGAAGCCGACGCCGACCGGGCGCATGATCGTGGAGGCGGCGCGGGGCCGCATGCCCGCCTTCGTGGAATCCGGCTTGAACCTGGTGCATGTGGAAGACGTGGCCGAGGGCCACCTGCTGGCCTTGGAAAAGGGCCGGGTGGGGGAGCGCTATATCCTGGGCGGGGAGAACATGGCCCTTTCCGGCATATTGGCCGAAGTCGCGCGGATCTGCGATCGCCGGCCGCCCAAGATCAGCCTGCCCCATGATTTGATTCTGCCCTTCGCCCACTTGGCGGAGGCCTGGGCCCGCTTGGCCAAGCCGGTCCAAGACCCCTTCTTGACCGTGGACGGGGTCAAAATGGCCAAGAAGCACATGTACTTTTCCCATCAAAAGGCCGCACGGGAGCTGGGATATCAGCCCCGCCCGGCGGTGGAAGGCCTGAAGGACGCCGTGGCTTGGTTCCGCCAGGAGGGTTATCTGACCGGTTGAGGAGCGCTCCCTTAGGTTATCGCGGAGATGTCAATTGCGCTTGCGGGCGTCCTTGTGTACCCCTAGATAAGGAGAAGGTGGGGGGCGAATCGGTCACCTGCTTTTTTGCTAATAGCCTCTGCGCGGAACCACTTGTTCCGTAACTAAACGACTAGGAGAGTGTGGTGGCGGTTCCGGTCATCCAGCAGCTGCGTGTGGCAGCCTATATCATGAAGCAACGTTGGCGCCGTAACGAGCGCTATCCCCTGGTCTTGATGCTCGAGCCCTTGTTCCGCTGCAATCTGGCTTGCCCGGGCTGCGGCAAGATCGACTATCCCGCCAAGATCCTGAACCAGCGCCTCTCCCTGGAGCAGTGCGTCGAGGCGGTGGAGGAATGCGGCGCGCCCATCGTCTCCATTCCGGGCGGCGAGCCCTTGATCCATAAGGAAATGCCGGAAATCGTGGCGGAGCTGGTGAAACGCAAGCGCTTCGTCTATCTCTGCACCAACGCGTTGCTGCTGGAAAAGAAACTGGACCTCTTCAAGCCCACGCCCTATCTCACCTTTTCCATTCACCTGGACGGTTTGGAGGAGGAGCACGACCGGGCGGTGGACCGGGAGGGTGTGTTCAAAAAAGCCGTGTCGGCCATCAAGGCGGCCCGGGACCGGGGGTTTCGGGTCAACGTGAACTGCACCCTCTTCGACAATGCTGAAGCGGAAAAAGTATCCGAATTCATGGACTTCGCCCGTGATCTTGGCGTGGAAGGTGTGACCATCTCACCGGGCTATGCCTACGAGCGGGCGCCCGACCAGGCTCACTTCCTGAACCGGCAGAACACCAAAAACCTGTTCCGCGATCTTTTCCGCCGGGGCAAGGGGCGCAAATGGCGCTTTTCCCAGTCTACCCTGTTCCTGGACTTCCTGGCCGGCAATCAGAATTACCGCTGCACGCCCTGGAGCAATCCGACCCGCAACGTCTTCGGCTGGCAGCGGCCCTGCTACCTGCTGAACGAGGGCTATGCGCCGTCCTATAAGGCGCTGATGGAAGATACCGAGTGGGACAGCTACGGCACCGGCAACTACGAAAAATGCGCCGATTGCATGGTCCATTGCGGTTATGAAGGCACGGCGGTCGCCGATACGGTGCAAAATCCTTTGAAGGCCTTGAAGGTCTGGTTGGGCGGGATCTCCACCGAAGGCCCCATGGCGCCGGAAATTTCCTTGGAAAACCAGCGGCCGGCCGAATATACCTTCGAGGATTTTGTCTCCGAGGCGGTCAAGACGCCGCCGGAGAGCGAGAAAAAAATCTCGTCAAACGCGGCCGAATAAGGTCGCGGCCACGCCGGCCAATTCCCTTAACGCCTTATGGGCCTTGGCGGAATGACCCGCCAGGGCCATCAGGCCGGGCAGGTCCCCCGGCCGCTTGAGCAGCCGCCCGGCCACGGCCCAGGGCCGGGCTCTGCCATCCGGTGTTAGAGGGGCCAAGGCGGAGACGGGAAAGTCGAAATCGGCCGGATCGGCGATGGCCCGCACCACCAGAAAGGGGATTCCCTTGGCCTGGGCGGCGGCGGCCAGGTGGTGGCTTTCCATGTCCACGGCCAGGGCGCCCGACTGGCCGAAGAGGGTGGCTTTGTCCGCTCGGGTCGCGATGATTCTGTCGCTGCCCAGCAGAGCCCCGGCCGTGAGTGCCAAGCCTTGATTCCGGGCGGCATTTTGCAGCTGGGTGCCCCAAGCCTCGTCGATGACTTTACGGTCGCCGCTTGGATCAATCACCTCTGTCCCAAGCACGAGATCGCCGGGGGAAAGGTTTGGCGAAAGGGCGCCGGCCAGGCCGAAACTGATCAGCCCTTGGGGGCCATCTTCTGCTAGGGCGCGGGCCTGCTCTTCGGCTTGCGCGGGACGGGCGGCCCCGCATTTTACTTGAAGATCTAGATCAAGCTCCCCGGCTAACGCTTTTAAAATCCGCGCTTCCGAGGCCAAGCCGGTAAGAGCGCCGATGGCGGGCCGGGACGGGGTCAAATGCCGTAACCGACCTTTGGCTGGTTGCTCCGCATGAGATTTTGGTAGCGGGCCAGGGCCCATAGGGGGAAGTAGGCCGCATAGCCGTGGTACTTCAGGTAAAACACCCGGGGAAACCCGATACCGGTCCAATAGGCTTCATCCCAGCGCACGTTGTCGCGGGGATGGTCTTCCAGATAGCGCACGCCGCGCGCCACCGCGTCGCTGCGCAGTTCCCCCGCGGCCATGAGGCCCAGAAGTGCCCAGGCCGTCTGGGACGGGGTGGAGGCCTTGCATTCGGCGCGCCGTTCTTGCCAATAGGTGGCGCAGTCCTCGCCCCAGCCGCCATCGGGCTGCTGGCGGGATTTTAGCCAGTCCACCGCCTTGCGGACAGCGGGCGAGGAGGGGTCCTCGCCCACGGCGTTGAGGGCGCTGAGCGCCGACCAGGTGCCGTAGACGTAGTTGACGCCCCAGCGGCCGTACCAGGAGCCGTCTGCCTCTTGTTCCCGCTTCAGATAGCCAATGCCCTTCTGCACCGCCGGGTGATCAGGTTCGTAACCCAGTTGGGCCAGCATGGCGATACAGCGCGCGGTCACGTCCACCGTGGGCGGATCCAGCAAGGCGCCGTGGTCGGCGAAGGGGATGTGATTCAGGTGATAGTGGGTGTTCTCCGGCTCAAAGGCACCCCAGCCGCCGTTGCTGCTTTGCATGCCGATGATCCATTCCGTGGCCCGCTCGATGGCTTCCTTGTATTGGGGGTTGCCGGCCCGGTCCATGGCCATCACCACCACCGCCGTGTCGTCCACGTCGGGGTAATAGGCGTTTTGATACTGGAAGGCCCAGCCGCCGGGGGAAACGTGGGGGCGGCGCACGATCCAGTCACCCCGGGTCTCCACGATTTCCCGTTCCAACAGCCAGTGGAAGGCCCGGTCCATGGTGTCACTGCCCGGATCCTCGCCCGCCTCCAATAAGGCGTGAAGGCCCAGGCAGGTGTCCCAAATGGGCGACAGGCAGGGCTGGCAATAGACCTGATCGTCGCCCCGGTGGACCAACAGCCTGTCGACGGATTTCATGGCCGTGACAAAATCCGGATGGTCCCGGCCGTAGCCCAGGCAGTCGAAGGCCATGACCGTGTTGGCCATGGCCGGGTAAATGCCGCCCAAGCCGTCCTCGCCGTTGAGGCGTTGGGAGACAAAGGCGATGGCGTCCTTCAGAGCGCCCTTCTCGCCGATCTTTTTCAACAGGGGCTCGGTGGTGCGCAGGACCTTGTCCGCAGCGGCAAAGAAAGCGCCCAGGCGGCTGTCCCGCGGGTTCATGTTGTAGGCCGACTTTTCCGGGTCGGTCAGAAACAGCTCGCGGATGTTCACCCGGCGCGGGTTTTTGGCCCGGGGTTTGAAATGCATGATGATCAGCAAGGGCACGATCACCGTGCGCGACCAGTAGGAAACCTTGGACAGATGGAAGGGAAAGCGCTCGGGCAGTTGCATGATCTGCAAGGGCATGACCGGCACGGCGCGCCAGGGCACCTCGCCGAAAAGCGCCAGGCTGATCCGGGTAAAGACGTTGGACTGGGCCGCGCCGCCGTGAATGCGGATGGCGTCCCGGGCCCGCTGCATGTGGGGCGCCTCCGGCGGATCCCCGGCCAGCTTCAGGGCCCAATACGCCTTGACCGAGGCGGAGATGTCCAGCTCCCCGCCGTGGTAGAGGGGCCAGCCCCCGTGGTCCGCCTGCAGGCCGCGCAGGTAGGCGGCGATCTTCGGCTCGATGGCCAGGTACTCCGGTCCCAGATCGCCCAGAAAGTGCTGCAGCAGCACGTATTCCGAGGAAATCGTCGCATCCGGTTCCAGTTCGAAGAGCCATTCGCCGCCGGGCCGCTGCAGGGCGATGAAATCCGCCTTGGCCGCTTCGGTCAGCTCGGCGATTGCGGTCAGGTCCGGCTGGGCGACAGGCTCGGTATCGGCCTGGTCAAAGTCAAAAGCGGGGGAAGCGGAGCAAGGGGAAGGTGTCATGGTCGTGTGTCACGGCAGTGTCATATTTTCGGTCAACCCGCTTTGGGAATCGGCACCTAGTATTGCCGCTCGGCACGTCGCTGGGAAGGCCTCGAACCTGTTAAATGCGGGTTATACCTTATTTTTTTCAGCCGACCTTATGTGTTATCGGGAGTTGAAATGTCAAGGCTTGATTTGCTGCGCTGCAATATGCCCGGAGCGTACGGCCGACTCGATGGTGGCGGGGTAGCCCGTGTCGGTCCAGTCGCCGGCCAGCCAGAGGTTTTGCCATCGGGTCGCGGCCGGGGGGCGCCGCCGCAACGCCTCCGGCGTTTGGGAAAAGGTCGCCCGCTTTTCCTTGATCAAGCGCATTTTGGGCTGCAGATTTTCATCTAATTCCAATGCCTTGGCGGTATCTTTCCAGAGTTTACCTAAGATCGTGTCATTGGCTTCGGCAGCCAGATTTTCCGCGGCGCTGACGGTCAGGCTGATCACGTCGCCGCGCAGAAACAGCCAGTCCGCCGCGCCGCCCACCATGCCCAGGAAGGGAACGGGCAGCCTATGCATCATGGGCGCCGACAGATCGGCAGGCAGGCGGATGTGGGCGTTGACGATGGGGCGGCTTTCGGCCGGCACGGCCAGGTCCGGCACCAGGCTGCCGGCCACCGAGGGGGGCACCGCCAAGACCACCGGCTCGCCGGCCTCTAGTTTGACCGGGCCATCGGTGAAGGCCAGTTCATCGACCCGGTCATTATTAAAAATCAGAGTCTTAAGGCGACGGTTTAATATAACCTCGGCCCCTTGCCTTTCGAGCCAATCCAGGGCAGGCTGGACCAGGGTATGGCTCAAGGACTCCCGCGCGATCAAGGGCCGGCAGGCGGATTCGCCTTTCAAAAAGGTCTCCCGCACCACCATTCCCAACAGGCGGGCGGAGGCTTCCCGGGGGCTGGTATTGAGCGCCGCCACGGTTAGGGGTTCCCAAAAGCGGGACCACATGGCGCCCGAGGGCGCAACGCAATCGGCCACCCGTTCTGATGACTTTGCGGTGACCAAACGATAACCTTTTAGGTAGTCGGCGACGACCGTTCCGGGAATGCGCCGTTCCTTTTTGAAGATCCACCAGGGGATGGCCCCCGAACTGGGCTCGACCTGCCAGCGTTCGCCGGTCTTCAAATCCACGAAGGGAAAAATCGCCCGCTCGGCTTCGATCAAGCGGTCCCGGGCACCGATGGCCTGCAAATAGGAGAGAGCGGCCGTATTGGCGCTCAACAGCAGGTGGTTGCCGTTGTCGATGATGCAGTCCAGTTGGGGGTCGTGGTAGGAGCGGCAGCGGCCGCCCGCTTGGGCGCTGGCTTCGTAGAGCTTGACCTTGGTGCCCTTGGCGGCGAGGGCCACGGCGGCGGAAAGGCCAGCCAGCCCGGCGCCGATGATGTGAACCGTCGCCATGTCAGTATTTTGTCGAAGTCAAAAATGAAAAAAGAATCATAAGTGATTTGCGGCCTTAAAAAAATGCGTAGCGCAAGGCGGTCATGAGCTTGGTGCCCTTGGGGACCGGGGCCGGGGTGGCTAACTGCTCCCAGCCGCGGGCCTCCAGGCGGTCCAGCACCTGGCTATAGATTTCCAGCATGATGCGGGCCGGGCGCAGGCTGTTGCCGTCGCACTGCGCGATCAGGCGGCGGGCCTCTCCGTATCGCTCCCGCGCCCGGGCGGCGAGGGTTTGGCAGACTTGAACCAGGCCCGGGTGCTGAACGACCGTTTCCAGGTTTTGCAGGTGGCCCTCGCCGGGGCGCAGGCCGCTGCAATCGATGCCGGCCTGGGCCAGCAGTTCCCGGGGCAGGTAGAGGCGGCC
>JANQKX010000044.1 GCA_028280915.1 Kiloniellaceae bacterium | reverse complement strand
TGCCGCCTGTCAAGCTGGCTGGGGCAATACGAGTTTTTTGCCGCCTCGGCGGAACTGGAGTTTCGCCGTTCCTTGCTGCGGGCCATCGCCAAGCAGGCCGAGCATTTGCAATGGGTCTTGCCGGCGGGCTTGTCCGGGGCGGATCTGGTGACGGCGGCCAAGGGCCTCGTTCTGGCGGGCTGCTGCCACCCGAAAGGGGAGAGTTGGCGTGACCGGGGTTTGGCTCTCTTGGTGGCGGATCTGCCCAATCAAATTCTGCCCGATGGCGGTCATGTGGAACGCAATCCCTCGCGCCAGGTCCAGGTCCTGCGGGATTTGGTGGATATCCGCGCTTGCTTGCACGCGGGCGGCATCGAACCGCCGCAAAGCCTGCAGGACGCCATCGAAGCCATGGCGGCCATGCTGCGTTTCCTGCGTCATGGGGACGGCGGGTTGGCCTTGTTCAACGGTGGCCGCGAGGAAGAAGGCTGGCGCATCGAAACGGTGCTGCAGCGCTGCGGCGGCAACAAGCGGCCCCGCGCGGTGGCGCCCGAGATCGGCTTTCAGCGTCTGCACGCGGGCCGCAGCTTGGTACTGGTGGATTGCGGCGCGCCGCCGCCGCCGGGCGCCGACCGGCTGGCCCACGCCGGCACCCTGGCGCTGGAAATGAGCGTGGGCCGAGAGCGGCTGATCGTCAACTGCGGTGCCCATTGGGGCAATCCGGCCTGGCAGGGGGTGCAGCGCACCACCGCCGCCCACTCTACCCTGACGGTGGGCGAGACCAATTCCAGCTGCCTCCTGAGCGGCGGCGGCATGGGCGCGCGGCGGGCGGCGGTGACGGCGGAGCGCAGCGAGGAGAGCGGTGCCCTCTGGCTGAACCTCTTTCACTCGGGCTACGCGCAACTGTTCGGCCTGCGCCATCACCGGCGGCTCTATCTGGCCCCTGACGGCACGGATCTGCGCGGGGAGGATTGCCTGGAACGCTTGGACGGCAGGACGGAAGAGCAGCCCTTTGCCATCCGCTTTCACCTTCACCCGGAAGTGCGGGCCGAGTTGTTGGCGGACGACGGCGCCGTGCGCTTGAAGACCAAGGCCGGGCAGGTCTGGTATCTGCGGGCCGCGGGCGCCGAGCTCAGCCTGGAGGAGAGCGTTTATCTTGGGGACGGCGCCCATCCGCGCCCCAGCCAGCAAGTGGTCCTCAGCGGCGTGACGGCGGACGAACAGACCTCGGTGAAATGGGGCCTGCAAAGGGAAGCGTCCTAGAGAAAACACGGATCGGGTGCTTGAACAGCTGGCCGGTTGTGTCGCTCTAACCTGTTGACGTATAGAGTGGATCTGAAATCCGCTCTGGAAGGAGCCACTTGGTGGCTGATCTCACCTTTGTTTTGCCTCTCTTCGTCGCGGCCTTGATGCTCGCCGTGGCCGTGTGGGCCTTGACCTGGCCGTTGTTACGCCTCCTACGAAAAAGGAACATTCTGGACCAGCCCAATCAACGCAGCAGCCACGTCATTGCCACGCCCAAGGGCGGCGGATTGGTGCTGGTGCCGGCGGTCTGCCTGGCCTGGGCGGGGGCCGCGCTTCATTGGGGCATGGTGCCGCCGGGATTTTGGCCGGTTCTGGCGGGCGCTTTGGTCCTGGCGGCGGTTTCCTGGGCCGACGATTTAAAAAACCTGCCGGTCCTGCTGCGCTTGGGGGCGCAGGGCCTGATGGTGGCCGTCGGGGTGACGGCGCTGGGCGCGGAGTTTCGCTTGGCCGGCGGTTATCTGCCCCTTCCCGTCGACCGAGTCCTTACCTGGGTGCTGTGGCTGTGGTTCGTCAATCTGTTCAACTTCATGGACGGCATCGACGGTATCACCGGCATGGAACCCGCCTGCCTGGCGGCGGGTCTGGCCATCGTCGCGGCCCTCTTGAGCTGGGGTGCGGTGATGATGGCCCTGCCCGTCCTCTTGCTGGGAGCCACCCTGGGCTTTTTGGCGTGGAACTGGCCGCCGGCCAAGCTGTTCATGGGCGACGTGGGTTCGGTCCCCTTGGGCTTTTTGCTGGCCTGGCTCTTGCTGCTCGCCGTGGACCGGGGCCAATGGGCGGTGGCGCTGATCTTACCGCTGTACTACTGGTCCGATTCCGGCCTGACCCTGGCGCGGCGGGTCTTGCGGGGGGAGAAGTTTTGGCGCGCCCACAAGGAGCACCTTTATCAAAGGGCCGTTCAGCAAGGCAAAAGCCACCTTCAGGTTGTTTGTGTATTGTTATTATGCAATCTTGTACTGATTGTCCTGGGAGTTTTGAGCGTGCAAGGCCATTCCGAATGGGCGCTTTTGGGCGGTATTTTTTTGATGGCCTTGCTTTGGCTTGGTCCGAAGGCTTGGTCCTTAAGACAAAGTTAATGATTTCAGAGGCTTTGCGGGCTGTAGCTCGGGCAAGCTCTGTGTTAGACTCATTGATTATTGCCGGTCTCAGGCCGTCACCCGGGGGAAGCAGGATTTATGCAGTTTAAGTCACATCGCATGCCGGTCAGGGCCGTCGCGTTCGTCCATGATTTGATCATGGCGGCCGTGTCCTTTGTGCTCTGCCTGATGCTGCGGTTGGGCGACGGCTGGCTGTTTTATCTGGAGCAGCATTTGCTGCCCTCGCTGGCGCTTTTTGTGGTCATTTGCGGCGCGGCGTTCCATTTCACCGGCCTTTACCGGGGCATCTGGCGCTACGCCTCCATGAACGACCTGGTGGCGATCGTCAAAAGTGTGTCACTGGCGATCCTTTTGTTCTTGCTGATCACTTTTTTGATCAGCCGGGTCCAGGGCGTGCCGCGCACGGCGCTGGTCACCAATTGGTTCGTGCTGATCTTCCTCTTGGGCGCGCCGCGCATGATTTACCGGGTGTTCAAGGACCGGGGCCGGGGTCATCTTCTGGAGCGGGACAGCCACCTGAAAATTCCGGTTCTCTTGGTGGGCGCCGGCGATGCGGCGGAGCTTTTCATCCGGGAAATGTCGCGCAGCCGCAACGCACCCTACGAGGTGCTGGCCCTGGTGGATGAAAAGGGCACCCGGGTGGGGCGCTACATCCGCGACGTTCCGGTCATGGGGCATCTGGACCAGATCGGCGATGTGATCGAGCGCTTGGTGAGCACCCGTATTCGCTCGCCCCAGCGCATTATCCTGACCAAGGATCTGCCCCGCCCCGAAATGGAAAAACTGCTGGATGTGGTGGACAGCCGTGGTATTGCCATTGCCCGCCTGCCCAAGATCACCGATTTCGCCGGTGATCTGGGGGCGAACTTCGACGTGCGGCCCATCGCCATTGAGGACCTCTTAGGGCGCACGCAAAACCGTCTGGACCGGCAGGCCATGGCGGACTTGATTCGGGGCCGCCGCATTTTGATCTCGGGCGCCGGCGGTTCCATCGGCTCGGAACTGGTGCGCCAGGTCGCGGCACTGGAGCCGGCCCATCTGACCCTGATCGATAACAGCGAATTCTTGCTCTACAGCATCGACATGGAACTGGCCGAGCTGGACGCGGACCTCGCCCGGCGGGCGGTCTTGGCCGACGTGCGCGACCGGCCCAAATTGGACCAGGTCTTGGCCGAGGAAAAGCCGGACGTGCTGTTTCACGCCGCCGCCCTGAAACACGTGCCCATGCTGGAAAGCAATCCTACCGAGGCGGTGCTGACCAATGTGGTGGGAACCCGCAACATGGCCGATGCCTGCCGCAAGGCCGGCGTGCCGGCCATGGTCTTGATTTCCACCGACAAGGCCATCAACCCCTCCAACGTAATGGGCGCCACCAAGCGGCTGGCGGAAAACTATTGCCAGTCCTTGGATATTTTGGAGCGGCGCCGGCGCGACGGCCTGCGCGGCACCCGCTTCATCACGGTGCGCTTTGGCAATGTCTTGGGCTCGACCGGCTCCGTGGTGCCCCTGTTCCAACGGCAAATTGCCCAGGGCGGCCCGGTGACCGTGACCCATCCGGACATCACCCGTTATTTCATGACCGTCTCCGAGGCGGTGGAGCTGGTGTTGCAGGCCTCCGCCCTGGGCTATCACGCCGATGACGCGGAAGCGGGCAAGATTTATGTGCTCAACATGGGCGATCCGATCAAAATCGCGGACCTGGCCACGCAAATGATCCGCCTGGCCGGCCTTCACCCGGGCGAGGACATTCAGATCGAGTTTACCGGCCTGCGGCCCGGCGAAAAGCTGCACGAGGAATTGTTCCACGAGTTCGAATCCCTGCTGCCCACCAGCCATCCCGGCCTGCGTCTGGCCAATCCCCGCTCGGCGGATTATGAACTTCTCTCCCGCGGCCTGGACGAGTTGGCGGACCTGGCGGTCAACCGGCAGCGGGACTCGGTTTATGCCGAGCTGCAGCGCCTGGTGCCGGAATACATCGTCGACGAGAAGCCCGGCAAGCCGCGGGTTTCGGCGGCGGCGGCGGCGTCCTGACCGGCCGCCTGGTTTTAATGGATTGGATTTTTTGCCGGCTGCTCGCTTTTCAATCCCGTGCCGGCGATGTACTTTGCCGCCCATTCAGCCCAAATGACCTTGTGCGCGGCAAGCGCGCTCTGCCGCCTAACGGGGAGCCCTTAACATGACGGATAGCAGCCTCGAGCCCGGCGACCTGCCCATTCGGCGGGCTTTGATCTCGGTTTCGGATAAATCGGACCTTATTCCCTTCGCCAGCTTTTTGGCCGAGCGGGATGTGGAAATTCTCTCCACGGGCGGCTCGGCCCGGGTGTTGCGCGAGGCGGGGATACCTGTCACGGGCGTCTCGGAACATACCGGCTTCCCCGAGACCATGGACGGGCGGGTCAAGACCCTGCATCCGAAAATTCATGGCGGCCTGCTGGCCCGGCGCGACCTGCCGGCTCACCGGACGGCCATGACGGAGAACGGTATCGCGCCCATCGATTTGCTGGTGGTGAACCTCTATCCCTTCGAGGCCACCCGGGAGTCCGGCGCCGACTTCGCGACCTGCGTGGAGAACATCGACATCGGCGGCCCGGCCATGGTCCGTGCCGCGGCGAAAAACCATGACTTTGTGACCGTGGTGACCGATCCGGCCGACTACGGCCGGGTTAAGGCGGCCATGGAAGCCCATGGCGGCGCGGTGCCCGGCGATCTGCGTCTGGCCCTCTGCGCGGCGGCCTTTGCCCACACGGCGGCTTATGATTCGGCCATTGCCTCCTGGCTAAACGGGGTGCGGGGAGAGGCCTTTCCAAAGGTTGCCACCTACGCCGGGCGCTTGAAGGAAGTCCTGCGCTATGGGGAAAACCCCCACCAGGCCGCGGCGGTCTATGCCTCGGCGAGCCGGCGCCCCGGCGTGGCGAATGCCACCCAGATCCAGGGCAAGGCCTTGAGCTACAATAACCTGAACGACACCAATGCGGCTTTTGAGTTGGTGTCGGAGTTCCAGAGCCCCACGGTGGCCATCATCAAACACGCCAATCCCTGCGGCGTGGCCAGCGCCGACAGTCTGGCCCTGGCCTACGATCGGGCCTTGGCTTGTGACCCGGTGAGCGCCTTCGGCGGCATCATCGCCGTCAACGTGCCGCTGGATGGGGAGACCGCGCAAAAAATCGCCGGCCTTTTCGCCGAGGTGGTGATCGCCCCCAAGGTTGAGGAAAGCGCCCGCGCGGTTCTCGGGGACAAACAAAACCTCAGGGTCCTGGAGACCGGGGAGATGCCCGACCCGGCGGCGAAGGGCCAGCTGATCACGCCCTTGGCCGGGGGATTTCTGCTGCAGGACCGGGACAGCGGCCGTATCGCTTCGGATGATCTGAAGGTGGTTACCCGGCGCGCGCCCACGGACCAGGAACGGGATGATCTGATTTTTGCCTTCCGGGTCGCCAAGCATGTGAAGTCCAACGCCATCGTTTATGTGAAAAACCGGGCCACGGTGGGCATCGGCGCCGGCCAGATGAGCCGGGTGGATTCCGCCCGCATCGCGGCGCAGAAGGCCAAGGACGCTGCCGCTGCCGCCGGTGAAGCCCAATCCCGCACCGAGGGTTCGGTGGTCGCCTCCGATGCCTTTTTCCCCTTTGCCGATGGTTTGATGGCGGCGGTGGAAGCGGGCGCCACCGCGGTTATTCAGCCCGGCGGCTCCAAGCGGGACGAGGAGGTCGTGGCGGCGGCCGACGTGGCCGGCCTGGCCATGGTCTATACGGGGATGCGGCATTTCCGCCATTGAGCGGATTCACTCACAAAGGCGGAGCCTGCGGCGATGTTGGTGGTGACCACGGAAACGATCCAGGGACGGCCCATC
>JANQKX010000461.1 GCA_028280915.1 Kiloniellaceae bacterium | reverse complement strand
CGGCGCGTCGTGGAGCAGGGCGGCGAGCTGCCATTTGATCTCCAGGCTCGGACGGAAGTCGCGCACCAGGGATTCCACCAGCAGGGAATGCTGGGCCACGCTATACGCCCAGTCGCCGCTGGTCTGCCCGTTCCAGCGGGCGACCCGGCTGAGGCCCTGGGCGATGTCCTCCACCTCGATATCCAAGGGCGAGGGGTCCAGGAGGTCCAGGCGACGCCCCGACAACATGCGTTGCCAGGCCCTTGCTTCGATCACGCGGCGGGTCCTTTTGTTGTTGCGGGACACTGAAACCAGTTTCGATGGTGGCGCTATGTACACCGGCGTGGCCGGTCGATCAATTGCGGCGATGTTATTCCGGTTCCCGGGCCGGAATTGGCGGTTCCCGGGCCGCGGGGACTTGAACTTGCACGCCGGGTGACGGAATGTTAGGCCAGAATCCCAAGATCCACGCAAAAGAGGACAAGAAATGAAATACCTTCATACCATGGTGCGGGTGCGTGACCTGGACGAATCTCTCGACTTTTACTGTAACAAGTTGGGCCTCACCGAGGTCAACCGTAAGGATTTTCCCAACGCCAAGTTTACCTTGGTGTTCCTGGCGGCACCGGGCGACAACTCGGCTCAGGTCGAGCTGACCTATAACTATGATCCGGAGGACTATGACGAAGGGCGCAACTTCGGTCATCTGGCCTATTCCGTGGAGAACATCTATGAGAAGTGTCAGGCGCTGATGGACGCGGGCGTGACCATCAACCGGCCGCCCCGGGACGGCCGCATGGCTTTCGTGCGCTCGCCCGACAACATCTCCATCGAGTTGCTGCAGGCGGGCGAGGCCCTGCCGGTGCAGGAGCCTTGGGCCTCCATGGAAAACACCGGCAAGTGGTAAGCCGGCAAAACTAGAACAATGGCGGCGCGCCCCGCAGTGCACGGCGGGGCGGGCCGAGGGACGCAAGCAGGGGGAGGCCGTCATGCTCACCGTTTATTCGCCCGATCACATCAAACATCACCCCAAGGGGGAACTCTACGCCGGGGAGTTCGTCACGCCCTTTGAAATGCCCCGGCGCATGGACATCATCCTGGGGCGCTTGGCTGAAACCGGCCTGGACGAGGTGGTCGCGCCCGAGGACCACGGCATGGCCCCCCTTCGGCGTATCCACGAGAACGACTTTTTGGAGTTTTTGGAGACCTGCTGGGATCAATGGGTGGCGGCGGGCTACAGCCATGAAGTGGTGCCCTCGGTCTGGCCGGCCCGGCGCATGCAGCAGCATCGGCGGCCGGAGGATATCGACGGCAAGGTGGGGTATTATTCCCTGGCGGCGGAAACGGCGATCTGTTCGGGCACCTGGGAAGCGGCCCGGGCCAGCGCCAATGTGGCCCTGACGGCGCGCAAGGCCATCGCCGAGGGGTGCGACAGCGCCTTTGCCCTCTGCCGGCCGCCGGGCCATCACGCGGCGGCGGATCTCTACGGCGGCTATTGCTTCTTGAACAACGCCGCCATCGCGGCCCAGGCCTTTTTGGATGATGGTGCCCAGCGGGTGGCCATCCTGGACGTGGATTTCCACCACGGCAACGGCACCCAGGATATCTTTTTCCAACGGGACGACGTGCTCTTTTTGTCCCTGCACGGGGACCCGCGTCAGGCCTTTCCCAGTTTCCTGGGCTATGAGGACGAAACCGGCGCCGGCCGGGGCGAGGGCTTCAACGGCAACTTTCCCCTGCCGCCGGGCACCAACTACGGGGAGTGGGGTCGGGCCTTGGAGATCGCCTGTCAAAGGATCGCCGACTATGGCCCCGATGCGGTGGTGATCTCCCTGGGCGTGGACACCTTCAAGGAAGACCCCATTTCCTTCTTCAAGCTGGAGAGCGACGACTACCGCCGTTACGGCAGCCTGCTGGCAGGGCTGAACAAGCCGACGCTCTTCGTCATGGAAGGGGGCTATGCGGTGGAGGCCATCGGGCTGAACACGGTCAACGTGCTGCAGGGCTTCCTCGACCGCTGACGGCCTTATGACCTGATGTTCTCGGCTTTACTGAGGGAGTCGGGGCCGAACGCGAAAATCGCCGTGGCCCTGGCGGCGGCCCTCTGGGGGCTTTATTGGATTCCCTTGCGCGGGCTCGACGGGGCCGGTTTGACCGGGGCCTGGGCGACGGTCGCCTTTTACCTGGGGCCGTTGATCCTGTGCCTGCCCATCGCCCTGTGGCGCTGGCGCGCCTTGGCGGCCGGCGGCTGGTCCTTGTGGCTGACCGCCACGGTGGCCGCCTTGTCGTTGGTCTTTTACGCCAATGCCTTATTGCTCACGGACGTGGTGCGGGTGGTCCTGCTCTATTACCTGACCCCGGTGTGGTCCACCCTTCTGGCCCGGGTGGTGCTGGGGGAGCCCATCACCGGCCTGCGCGTTGGCGCGATTATTCTAGGCTTTGCCGGGTTATTCACCATTCTGGGGATCGATCAAGGCTTTCCCATACCCCGGGGTTTGGGCGACTGGTTCGCCCTGGGGGCCGGCATGATGTGGGCCTGGACCGCTTTGCGGCTACGCCTGGATGCTAAGAACCAGGCCGAGGAATTGGCCTTTGCCTATTTCCTCGTGGGTACGGTGCTGGCCTTGCTGCTGTGCCTGGTGCCCCATGCCCGCACCGGACCCCTGCCGGCGCCGGCGGTGATCCTGGGCGTTTTGCCCTGGCTGGTGCCCTTCCTGCTGCTGGTGGTGATCCCCTCGGCCTTTTTGGTGATCTGGGGTTCCCGTCTGCTGGACCCGGGCCTGGTGGGGGTTTTGGTCCTAACCGAGATTTCCGTGGGCACCCTCTCGGCCGCCATCCTGACCGACGAGCCCTTCGGCCTGCGGGAAATCCTGGGGGTGATCCTGGTTTCCGCCGCGGGCCTGCTGGAAGTGGCCTGGCCGCGGCGCGGCTGAGGGACCCTAGGGTTTGCGCAGTGTGATGGTCATGCCGAAGGTTTCCTGATCTTCCACCGACATGGCCTGCCACTTGGGCAGCAGCTTTTCCCGGGTATCTTCGGGAATGGCTTCGCGCTGAGTGGTCAAGTCAAGTATTTCGAAACCGGCCGCTTCGAAGGCCGCGATCTGTTCCGACATCCTCAGCCTGTTCACATTGGACGGACCTTCGGGCTCCGTGAGAAAGGTGAATTTGTTATAGACTCCGTCGTGCCGGTAGGCGCGGTGGTCCGCAAGATCGATGTAGTGGCGATTGAGGCCACCGGGCGCGGTCGCATCGAACAAAAACTGACAAACAGACCGCATATCCATGACATGTTCGAAAACCGCGAAAGATATCGAATAGGATACACTGTTGCGCTCAATTCCAGAATGAACGATGTCACAACTCTTGAATTCAACTACATCTTTTAGGGGCGCCATGCCGCCCTCGAAGTCCCCGGAATAAAAGGCCCTTAAATCCATTTCTGAGATACGCTCACGAAAGGACGTCACGTCCTGCCCAAACGCGAGGAATTCTTCCGGGAAGTTTTGCATATAGGTCACAATGTCATACATGGACAAAGCGGCATATTCCGGTGCCCGGATGGGGAGAAAGTCATTGGCCAGGCAGCGATCGAACCCGTTGGCGTAGAAGCAGGTAGCCATGGCAAGCGGCTCGTGGGCCCCGCAGCCGAAATCCAGGAAGGTGCCCCCTTTGGGACTGCCAAACTTCTCCAAAGTCGTAGCCGCGATCTTTGCTTTTGACTGCAGTTTCGCGACGCCGTACTTCCCAAGACCGTTGTGTTGCAGCCGACGCCCGGCGAATGACAAATGCTTCAGCTTTTCTTTTCGATTCATTCCGCTGTGGGAAAGACGTGGCAGAATTTCAATGAGCAATGTCAGAGCCTGTTCCAACTCTCCCGCCTCGATAAATGCGTTGAATTCCGCCAAAAATTTGGTCTCTGTGAAACCCCTCTTGATTTTGGCGATTTTTTTGGCGGGATCGGGTTGTGTCATCTGCATTTTCGAAAACCTAAAAAAACGCTGGTTGACGGAAGCTTACTCAACTGGTGGCACGGCCCAATCCCATGGAAGAGCCGTCTGTTCTTGAATCTCTTGGATCATGTTGATGCTCGAGATTTAACAGCCGTTGGGCTGATTTACTATCGATAAACAAACAAAAACAAGATTCTCTGGCCCAGGCCAGTTACCGGCATACAAAAACCGGGTAGAAAAATTGGTGCGTTTTTTTGTCGAATACTGACCTAAGCAAGTATATTTCAGACCTCAATCAATGAGAAAATCGGAATGGGACTTAAGAGCTGCCATGGCCGTAATTGAATTTCGATTCGCTCATGAACTCATTCGTGCGAAGGGGCAGCCAAAGCTGCCCCTTTGCGACCAATTCGCTGATTGGGCTGATTTTTAGCCCTGTCAGTTCGTGGCGGCGTCGACCCAGGGTTTCCAGGTGCTTTCGTTGGCGTCGACCCAGGCGGTGGTGACCTTGTCCAGGTCCTCGCCGTTCACGTCGATGGCGGCCATCATGGGGATTTGCTCGCTGTCCGCCATCTGGAAGGCTTCCAGGAACTTGTAGGCGGCGGGCCATTTGTCGGCCATGCCGGACCAAGCCACCTTGAAGGTGGTGGCCACGTCCACACCGCAGTCGTTGACCGCGTCCGGGTTGGGGCCGTAGGCGGGATCGGTGGCGCAAGTGGGATCGTAGGCAGGCATTTCCACCCAGCCCACGTCCACCTCGGCCAGGACCCAGTGGGGCGCCCAGAACATCATGACCAAGGGGGATTTTTTATCCACCGAGGCCTTCAACTCGGCCACCAAGGCCCCCTCGCTGCCCGCCGGCACGGCTTGAAAGGGGATGTCCAGCCCGGTGATCATGTCGGCGGAGCGGGTACCCCAGTCCGCCGGATAGGACAGGATGCGCCCATTGGGGAAGGTCTCGGCAGTTTGCAGGGTCTCCACACATTCCGCCAGCGCTTCCCAACTGGGCAGGCCCGGGCAGACCTCGGCCATGTGGGCGGGATACATCCAGCCCTCGGCCGTATCCAGGCCCAGATCGCCGATGCGCACCACCTTGCCGCTGTCCCGCGCCTTGATCCAGTTGTCGCCGACGTTATTGGACCAAATCTCCAAACTGGCGTCCAAAGTGCCGTCGGACATGGCGGTGAACTGAGGGAAGTAGCCGGCGGTGATGTATTCTACCTGATAACCCATGCGTTTGAGGATTTCGCCCGCCACCTTGGTGGTGATGTGCTGGCCGGTCCATTCGTTCATGGCCAGCTTGATGGGTTCGTCCGCCGCGCCCATCTCGGCCGCGCCGGCGCCGGCGGCGCCGAAGAGCAAGGGCGCCGCCAGGGCGCAGGCCAGTGCTTTTTTGGTAACTCTGTGATGCCAGTTCATATGAGATCTCCCGGTTCGGCCGTTAATGGCAATTGCGTGACGGCAGTTCCTCAGCCGCCCATTTTTATGCGCCCCCCATCGTCAGCGTTGAAAGGCGGCCCTTAAGGTAGGACAGAGCGGCGGCCCCTGGCAAGCGGCCCGGGCCGCGAGGCAGCCCAGTCCGGCCCCCAACTGGTCCGCGCGCCCGCCCGAGTTCCCGTAATCAAGCCCGATGAGCCGGCTAGGGCTTCACCGAGCCGAGCCTTGGCACCGACATCGGCTTGACATGAAAAAGGCCGTTCTATTATAATGAACGCTGTTCGGCAATACCGAACGATGAGAGCAAAGAAACATCACAAAACATCTGTGAAAATTTAAATGCATGACCGAAGCGATGAAAGTGAACGGCATTCTTGAAGTGCCGGTCTTTTGATGAAATCACCGCGAAAACCTAAACGCCCGCCGGTGAGGCAAGCCCGCCGGATCAGTCATTGTGCCGAGGTGCACATACCTTTGGGAGGAGGAGTAAAGTGAACAGTAATGTAAAGGGACGTTTTTTCTCACTTGCCGCGATGGTATCCGTGGCGGTGTGCCCGCTGCCGGCGTTTGCTGATTGGGCGCCGGAAAACGACATCGAGTTCGTGGCCACGTCGAAGCCCGGCGGCGGCACGGACCGGTTTACCCGTGCCATCCAATCGGCGATCCAGAACAACGGTCTGGTGGACCAGGACATCCGGGTGGTCTATCAGGGCGCCGCGAATGGCACCCAGGGGCTGGTGTACATCGACCAGAACGCGGGCGATCCCCACAAGCTCGCCTTCGCCACCAGTCAGGTTTGGATGCTGCCGCTGACGTCGGATCTGGGCTATGACCGAAACGACCTGACGCCCTTGGCGGCCATGGCCTTTGACGAGTTCATCATCTGGGTGAACGCGGACCGCCCTTATGACACCGTCGAGGGGCTGATCGAGGCGGCGCGCAAGGACCCCAAGGGGATCAAGGTCGGGGGCGGCAAATCAAAGGATGCCGATCACGTGTTCACCAAGCTCATTGAAGAGAGGGCCGGGGTGGAGGTCACCTATGTGCCTTACAAGGGCGGCGCCGAAGCCGCGGTGCAGCTTGCCGGCGGGCATGTGGACGCCAATACCAACAATCCCGCGGAGAACCTGGCCCAGTGGCAGGCGGGCAAAGTGGTCCCCCTGTGCGTCGCCAGCCCGACCCGCATGGCCGACACCGGAATCGTCGCGCAGGAGAAGTCCTGGGCGGATATTCCGACCTGCATCGAAAGCGGTCTCGACATCGAAAGTTTTCGTTTCCCGCGGACGGTCTTCATGCCCGGGGATTTGACGGAAGAACAACTGGCCTATTGGCAAGGGGTGATGGAAAAGGTTGTCGAAACCGAGGAATGGCAAACCTATGTCACCAATTCGGGCCTGACCTCGGCGCTGAAGGTGGGTGACGACTTCGATGCCTTCATTGAAGATTCCGAAGGCGTGGGCCAGCAGATCTTCGAAAACGCGGGCTGGCTGAAAGGCAACTGAAGCTGATTGGCGCTCGTGAAGGTGTCCCGTATTGGACGTTCATCTTGTTATCTGGGATGATCACAGGACCAGCTTTTGGTTCGGCCGGGACACCAGAACGCCATGGTTGGATTGGTTTGTGGATTTGAGATTCCCAGCGGTGCTTGGGCTCCTTTCGGGCCCGCTCCCATCGTGAAGCGAATCTCAAATCCGCCAAACCAGCCCCGTCAAATTAGCCCCGCCAACACACCTAAAATCATCATTTGGGAGGCCTGCAATGTTGCGTTTGGATTTTGAGATAAAGCGGTTTGCCGCCGAATTGGCCTTTGCTTTGTTTCTGCTGCTGATCGGGGTCGCGGCCGTGACCGGCGCGCTGCAGATGAATGTGGGGTGGCGGGACGACGGGCCCGGGGCGGGTTTTTTCCCCCTGCTGGTGGGCCTCATTCTATGCGCTGCCTGCATTGTGCAGATCGTCATCACCTTCAAAGCCCGACGGGCCTTGCAGGCGCCCATTTTTAATGGCCAGGCTTTTCAAAACCTGTCCGGGATCGTGGTTCCGACTGCGCTCTGCGCGGCGGCCATACCGCTTGTGGGAATTTATGTGCCGGCGGCCTTTCTGCTGGCTTACTTCGTGCATCGACGCACTGAGCGCGCGCCGCTCGAGATCGCGGCGATCGCGGTTGCCGTCCCGGTCGCGCTCTATGTGCTGTTCGACCTTACCCTCGAAATCAAACTGCCCAGCGGCTGGATCTTTTAGGGCCGCGCGGGGTCTCGATCTCAAGAGTTAGGGCCGTAAATGGACTTCTTCATTGATCAGCTAGGCCTTCTGTCGGACGGGTTTTCCGTGGCGTTGAGCCTACAGAACATGCTGTTCCTGTTGTTCGGCGTGGGGATTGGCATCTTGGTTGGCGTGCTTCCCGGCCTGGGCGCCGCCAACGGGGTCGCCATACTGCTGCCGCTGACCTTCGGCCTGGAGCCGGTCACGGCCATGATCATGTTGACCGCGACCTACTGGGGCGCGCTGCTGGGCGGCTCCATCACCTCGATCCTGTTCAACATTCCCGGCGAACCGGCGGCCCTGCCGACCACCTTCGACGGTCATCCCATGGCCTTGCAGGGCAAGGCCTCCGAGGCCATGGCGCTGGCCTTCAGCTCCTCGGCCGTGGGCGCGATGATCGGCACACTGCTTTTGACCTTCGCGGCGAGCTGGATTGCCGATTTCGGTCTGCGGTTCGGCGCGCCGGAGTACTTCGCGATCTATCTGCTGGCCTTCGCCAGTTTCATCGGCATGGGCGGTCCCGACCCCATCAAGACTCTGATTTCCATCATGGTCGGCCTTGGCCTTTCGACGATCGGCCTGGACACGGTCTCGGGAGACGTGCGCATGACCTTCGGTCTGCTGGATCTGGTCAAGGGGATCAGCTTCATGCTCGTCGTCATCGGCATGATCGGCATCGGCGAGCTTTTGATCACCATGGAGAGCAATCTCGAATTGCGGGGCGTGGCCGCACGCATGGACCCAAGGGTGGTTTTGCGCACCATCATTTCCTTGCCCAGGTATTGGGTGGCGCTCATCAGAAGCGCCGCGGTGGGGTGCTGGATGGGGGTGCTGCCGGGCAGCGGCGCGACCATTGCCTCCATGATGAGCTATGGCTTCGCGCGCCGTTTCAGTGCCAACCGGGAGGCCTTCGGCAAGGGCGCGCGGGAAGGGGTCGTGAGCCCCGAGGCGGCGGACCATGCGGCGGCGACCAGCGCCATGCTGCCCACCTTGACGCTCGGCATTCCGGGCTCTGGCACGGCGGCGGTGCTGCTCGGCGGCCTGTTGATGTGGGGGCTGCAGCCGGGGCCCATGCTGTTCGTGTCCCAACCGGATTTTGTCTGGGGACTGGTCGGCAGCATGTACCTGGGCAACTTGACCGCGGTTGTGGTCGTTCTGCTGAGCGCGCCCTTGTTCGCCGCGATCTTGCGGATTCCCTTCGCCTACATTGGTCCGGTGATCCTGGTGATCTGCATGATCGGCGCCTTTGCCATCACCATGAGCCTGTTCGACATTTACATGACCCTGATTTTCGGTCTGCTCGGATACCTGTTCAAGAAACTGGATTACCCCATCGCGCCACTGGTTTTGGCCCTCATCTTGGGCGATCAGGCCGAGGAATCTTTCCGTCAGTCCATGATCCTTTCCGGCGGAGGGATCGGGATCTTTTGGGAAAGCACCTTGTCGAAGGTTCTCATGACCTGCGCCGCGCTGGCCCTGTTAGGACCGGCTCTCATCAAAAACCGGGCGCTCATCACATCCCATCTGCGAAATCGAGGCTGAGAGGAAAAACTGCCGTCATGATTGTGAAAAAAAATCGCGTGGCTTTGATATTGGGCGATCCGGCCGGTATCGGGCCCGAGCTTGTGGCGAAGCTGCTGGCGGAAAAAAAGAACGTGGCGGATGCCAGCGTTCTTTTGATCGCGGACCGGGCCGAGGTGGACCGGGGGGGTGAGATCGCCGGTCTGCCCGTTTCCTATCGGATGGTGAATTCGCCGGACTCGATCAGCGATGCGGAGCCGGGCGAGGTTCTCCTGTTTCACCACCGCGGCGACGTGACCGGACCCTTCGCCCGGGCGGTCGCCAGTGAAAACGGGGGGGCGTATACCCTGGCAAATCTCAAACTGGCCCTTGATCTTGCCGCCTCGGGCGTGGTCGACAGCGTCTGTTATGCGCCCTTGAACAAGGCCTCGCTGCACCAGGCCGGTATGACACAGAGCGACGAGCTGCACTGGTTTGTCGACTACCTGGAACACGACGGGGCCATTTCGGAAGTTAATATCATGGGCGGCGTGTGGACCTCGCGCATCACATCCCACGTGGCCCTGAAGGACGTGGCCGGGCTGCTGACCCCGGAGAAAATCGCCATCTCGGCCCAGCTCTTGTTCAACTGTATGCGCGATGCGGGCCAAAAGGACATCAAGCTGGGGGTTTGCGGCCTCAATCCCCACAACGGAGACGACGGCGCCTTCGGCAGCGAAGAAAGCGAGATCATAGAACCCGGCATCGCCCTGGCGCGGGACTGGGGCATTCCGGCCAAAGGCCCCTACGCGCCCGATACCGTTTTTGTCCGCGCCCAAGAGGGCGAGTTGAACGCCGTGGTCACCATGTATCACGATCAAGGTCAGATCGCCATGAAGCTGATGGGCTTCTGGCAGGGCGTCACGCTGAACGGCGGGCTTGATTTTCCCGTCGTTAGCCCGGCCCACGGGACGGCCTTCGATATCTATGGCACCGGCGAGGCGCGGGTCGGGCCAATGCAAGCGGCCTTCTCGCTCGCCAAGGAAATGGGGGGCTCATGACTTCCGAAACCACCCGGTCGGCCGACGCTGCTTCATCAAACCAAAGTCCGGCTGGCGAAAATTCGGAAAACCCGTCAGGGACGGTTTTAGGACCGGCCGCGCGGGCCATGCGGAGGATCGCGCTTGACGAAAACCGGAGCATCCGCAAAACGATCTCGGAATCCGATGTTTATTTGTTTGCCGGTATTACCGGCGACTTGCACCCGAACCACACCGATGCGGTTTATGCCGCCGAGGGCCTGGGCGGACGGGTCATGCATGGGGCTCTCTTGCCGGGCTTCATTTCCAGGTGCACGGTCGAGTTGATCGGGGAACGTCTGGAC
>JANQKX010000737.1 GCA_028280915.1 Kiloniellaceae bacterium | reverse complement strand
CCGCCAGGGCCGCGAGCCAGGCGGCCTCATCTTCAACCGGGCGTTCCAATCTGGTCCGATCAAAAGCCAAAAAATCGCGAAGCGCACGTCCTTTCCGGCAGAGTTCCGGGGGATAAGCACCACCGTCCCGCAGGGATTTGGTACAGGCGACGAGCTTGTGCCCCCCGTCGAACAGGGCAACCCGATCGGCCATCCCCTCGAAGCTGGAGAGAATGAGATCCAAGTCAGTTGTCTTAGACCGTCGAACCACGCCGCTCCTTCCCGAACCTTATCGCCCGCGACGCCCCCTTTTGCCGTGCAGGCTATCACGCCGGCAGTAAAGGACAAGTCTTTCAGCCCAAGGGAGGTGGCCAGCCCAAGGGGGCAGGCAGAGCCCCGGCCCAAAAGCCACGCCCAAAGAGCGCTCGACAGCCTGGGCAAAGTTGTATATACAACTTCGATCCCGCATGTATAGGAGCCTCCCTGCCATGGCCAGTCAAAGCCCCGACACCACCCGTTTGGACAATACCCGCCACATCCAAAGCCCGCGCGGCACCGCGCTCAATGCCAAGACCTGGCTGACCGAGGCGCCCTTGCGCATGTTGATGAATAACTTGGACGCGGAAGTGGCTGAAAAACCTCAGGAATTGGTGGTTTATGGCGGCATCGGCCGGGCCGCGCGCAATTGGAAATGCTACGACACCATCGTCGCCTGCCTGAAGGACCTTGAGGAGGACCAGACCCTCCTGGTTCAATCGGGCAAGCCGGTCGGCGTCTTTCCCACCCACAAGGACGCGCCGCGGGTCTTGATCGCCAATTCCAACCTGGTCCCCCACTGGGGCACCTGGGAGCAGTTCCACAAGCTGGACCGGGCCGGCTTGATGATGTACGGGCAGATGACCGCCGGCTCGTGGATCTACATCGGCAGCCAGGGCATCGTGCAAGGCACCTATGAAACCTTCGCCGAGATGGGCCGCCAGCATTTCGGCGGCGATCTGAAAGGCAAGTGGATCCTGACCGGCGGCCTGGGCGGCATGGGCGGCGCCCAGCCCCTGGCGGCGACCATGGCCGGGGCCTCCATGCTGGCCGTGGAATGCCAGCCGAGCCGCATCGAAATGCGTTTGGAAACCGGATACTTAGACACCAAAAGCGATAACCTGGATGAGGCCCTGAAGATGGTCACCGAGGCCTGCGCCCGGGGCGAGGCCCTATCGGTCGGCCTGCTGGGCAACGCCGCCGAGGTTTATCCCGAGCTGGTGCGCCGGGGCGTGCGGCCGGACGCGGTCACCGACCAAACCTCGGCCCATGATCCCCTGAACGGCTACCTGCCCGCCGGCTGGACCCTGGACCAGTGGGAGCGGCAAAAGGAAGCGCACCCGGAAGGGGTGATCCAGGCGGCCAAGGAATCCATGGCGGTGCAGGTCCGCGCCATGCTGGACTTCCACAAGGCGGGCATTCCCACGGTGGACTATGGCAACAACATCCGCCAAATGGCCCTGGAGATGGGCGAAAGCCACGCCTTCGACTTTCCCGGCTTCGTGCCGGCCTACATCCGGCCCCTGTTCTGCCGGGGCATCGGCCCCTTCCGCTGGGCGGCGCTGAGCGGCGACCCGGAGGATATCTATAAAACCGATGCCAAGGTCAAGGAGCTGATCCCCGACAATCCCCACCTGCACAACTGGCTGGACATGGCCCGGGAGCGCATCCACTTCCAGGGCCTGCCGTCGCGCATCTGCTGGGTGGGCCTGGGCGAGCGGGAGCGGCTGGGCCGGGCCTTCAACGCCATGGTGGTCCCGGCCGATCACCACCGGGGCGGAGAGCTCGCCCGAGGCCACC
>JANQKX010000710.1 GCA_028280915.1 Kiloniellaceae bacterium | reverse complement strand
TGATGGCCGTCTCCTTGACCGCCATCACCCTGAACGGCAGCCCTCTCCTGCTCTACTTTTTGGTGGCACCCATGGTGATCGGGTTTGCCATCGGCTATCCCACCTTGCTGACCCTTTATGCGGCCAGCGTGGGCGAAGACGAGCAAGGCTGGGTGATGGGCATATCCATCGCGCTTTTTACCGTGGGCTCGGCCTCCATTTCCCTCATCGGCGGCGGCCTCATGGCGATCGACCCCCGCCTGCCCTTCACCGCCGGTATCGTCAGCTTGGTGATCGCGCTCATATTCATTTTCACCTTGTGGCGGCAGGATGACATCCAGGCCCTGGATGACGCGGGTACCTGACACCAAAAGCAGCCCAGCAGCTTGGATGAGCCGCCCGGGGGCGAGCTTCGCTCCTTTCGAAGAAACGCGAAAGTTCCTTGCCATGACCGCCCCGGGCGTTTCCGGGGCAGGTCTCTTTTTATTTTTTAGAAGTAAGCCAGGCCGGAGGCCCGGTCGAAGACGTGCCAGCGGTTGCGGTCAAAGGTCAGGGAGCATTCGTCGCCGCGCTGACCGGCAAAATCGGGCTTGGTCTTGGCCAGCAGCTTACTGTCGCCCAGCGCCAGATCCACCAGCATGTCCCCGCCCAAGGGTTCGGTGACTAGAACGCGGGCCTTGATTCCCTCGTCCAGCGCCTCGGCAAGAACCGCGATTTCATCAGGGCGCACGCCGAGGCGCACCTGGCGCTGGCCGGCCGGGTCCTTGGCCCGCACGATGGCGGCTTGGGCCTCGGTCAGAACTTGGGTGAAGTGGGGATGGGTCAGACAGAGGCTGCCGCCCTCTTCGACCATCTCGCAGTCAACAAAGTTCATGGGCGGCTCACCGATGAAACCCGCGACCCATTCGTTCACGGGCTGGCTGTAGATTTCATGGGGCGTGCCGAATTGCTGCAGCACACCCTCGTGCATGACCGCCACGTGGTCGGCCATGGAAAGAGCTTCCAGCTGGTCGTGGGTCACGTAGATCATGGTGGTGCCCAGATCCCGCTGCATGATCTTCAACTCGCCACGCATGTGGGCCCTGAGCTTGGCGTCCAGATGGGCGATCGGCTCGTCGAACAGAAACAGCTGGGGCTCGCGGACGATGGCCCGGCCGATGGCGGTGCGCTGCTTTTGCCCGCCCGACAGCTCCGCCGGGCGCCGGTCCAAAAGCGGCTCGATCTCCAGCATGGCAGCGGCCTTCTTGACCTTTTGGTCGATCAGGGCCTTGTCCATGCGGCGCAATCGCAGGGAGTTGGCGATGTTCTCATAAACCGTCTTGTGGGGATAGAGCGCGTAGTTTTCAAAGACCATGGCGATGTCCCGGTCCTTGGGCGGCAGATCGTTGACCCGCTTGTCCCCGAAATAGATGTCGCCGGCGCTGATGTGCTCCAGACCCGCCAGCATGCGCAAGGTGGAGGACTTGCCACAGCCCGACGGCCCCAGAACGCAGAGGAACTCCCCGTCCGCGCAGGTCAGGTTCAAGTCCCGCACGGCCTCTGTCTGACCATACATCTTCCATACATTCGACAGTTTGACCGATGCCATTGCCCCGTGTCTCTCCCCTCTTTACTCCCGCACCGCGCCCATGGTCAGGCCGGTCACCAGATAGCGTCGAATCAACAGGCCCAGGAACATCATGGGCGCGGTCGTCACCACACCGGCCGCCATGATCTTGCCCCACTGGATGTTTTGAGGCTGCACCAGCTCCTTGGTGGCCACGGGCAAGGTCTTGGCGCCGCCCGAGCCGATGATGGAGGCAAACAAAAAGTCGTTCCACGCAAAGAGCACGCAGAGCACCAAAAAGGCACCGATGCCCGGCGCCACCAAGGGCAGGATCTCGCGAAAGGCCTGGAAACGGGTGCAGCCGTCGCACATGGCCGCCTCCTCGATGGCGTAGGGCACGTTGTCAAAAAAGCCTTTGAGGATCCAAATGGCAAAGGGCAGGTTGAAGGTGGTGTAGGCCAGGATCAGCCCCGGCAGGGTCCCCACCAAACCGGCCCCGCGGAAGATGGCGTAAAGGGGCACCATCACGGCCACCACCGGCGCCATGCGGGTGGAGATGATCCAAAAGAACAGGTCCCTCTTGCCGCGGAATTCAATGCGCGACAGGGAATAGGCCGCCATGGCACCGAAGACCACCGAGATCAGCGCCGAGCCCAAGGAAGCGATGATGCTGTTCGCCAAATACGTGCCGAAATTGTTGTCGGCAAAAAGGTCCACGTAGTGCTGAACCGTGGGGGTGAAATCAAAAAACACCCAGGCCCCGGCCCAATCCCCCGTGGGCGGTAGCTTAAAGGCCTCGAGCAGGTCCTTAAAGGAGCTGACGAACATGATGAAAAGAGGCAGCACCGTCCAAACCAGATAGACGGCCAGGAAAACCACCGTCAGGATCTCCACCAGGCGCCGGGCAGGCGAGCGGTATTGGACAACATCCGAGGACGCCATGGCCTAGTTCCCCGCCTGGGTTTGGCCGGTCTTGCTCGCCGGACTGTCAAAAACGCGCACCAGGATGAGCCCCAGGATGATGGTCACCACCAACAGGGTCAGCGCGATGGCGGCGCCGCGCCCCAGCTTGAAGAACTGGAAGGAGACGTCGAACAAATAAGTGGGCAGGATCTTGGTGGAATTGGCCGGACCACCGCCGGTGAGCACCAGGATGGCATCGATGAATCGGAAGTTATCCATGAAGCGCAACAAGATGGCGATCAGCAGGAAAGGGTAAAGGTTGGGCAGGGAAATCTGGAAAAAGTTCCGCACCGGCCCCGCCCCGTCGACCATGTTGGCTTCCAGTTGGTCTCGCGGCACCCGCTTCAAACCCGCCAAGGTGATCAGGGTGATCAGCGGCGTCCATTGCCACACATCCACGATGACGATGCCGATCATGGCGGTACTGGTGCCGCCCAGGATGGAGGTCTCGCCCAAAATGCCGGCGCTTTCCAGCAGCCAGTGGTACCATCCGAAGGTGCCGTTATAGAGGTAGTACCAGACCAGGCCGGCGATGACCGGCGCCATCATCATGGGCATGAGGAAGATGGTCACCAGGATCTTCTCGGCCCGGGAGTTGTTCAGGATGACCGCGAGCAGAACGCCCAGGCCCACTTCCATGAACATGCACATGGCGCTGTATTTCAACAGCAGCCACCAACCGTCCTGGAACTTGCTGTCCCGTGTCAGTCGGGTCCAGTTTTTAAAGTCGTTCCAAACATCGCCCGCACCGCCAATGTCAACCTTGTGCAGGCTCATGTAGATCAGCCAAAAGAAGGGATAGATGGTGATGCAGGCCAGGATGATGATGGCCGGCAGCATCAAGTAAAAATAATACTGCCGCGACGGCACTGGGTTGAGGTGCGGCGGGTCATAGTTGATGGTGCGGCGGCCATCCCGCATGACCGATGCCAAGTCGGCTGTGCCGTCCAGTTCGACCGTTGACGAAGATGTATCGGCCATGTCCCGTTCTTAAATCTCTTGCATTGCGGCGCGAAAAACGAACCGGGGCCTGCAGAGGCCCCGGTTCGGGTAACGAATCACAGGTCGTGCATGTCGTCGACCTGCCAGCGGATTTCCTCGCAGGCTTCTTCCGCGGAGGTCTCCCCCGACACGCAGCGCTGCACTTCGGTCAGGATGATGTTGTGATACTCGTTGGCTTCCGGGATCTTGGGGCCCAGCACGAAGTTGGGATCACGAATTCCCTTGTCGTAGACCGCCTCGAAGGTGAGCGCATTGGGCATGCTGGTGGGGCGATTGCGGGCCGCGGCCACTTCCTCCACCTCGAGCACCGACTTGCGGGTCGGAGTGCCGCCCAATTCCTTCAGCACGTGCAGCTGGGTGTCTTTGGAAACCGCCCACTGCGCGAAGATGTAAGCGGCGCGCTTCAAATCCTCCGACGCCGCGGCGTTGATGCCGATCCCGCCGATGCCGCAGTTACAGCCATTGACCGCCTGGCCGTCGCCGACGATCCATTCCGGATCCCCCTTGGGGCAGGCCGCATAGGCGGTTTTGCCACCGGCCGCCCGGGAGGTGTTTTCATCTTCGATGGAAGCGGCGAACTCGTGGTACTGCACCTGCATGGCGATGTCGCCGGCCTGATAGACCGTGTTCAGCTCCAAGGTGCCGTTGGCCAGGTTGTCGGGGTGGCTGACGTCGGCCTGGTCCTTGTACTTTTGCATGATCAGGACGGATTGCTCGTCGCCCCACTTGGTCGGCCCCGGCTCCTTGGCGCCCAGCTTGTCGTCCACGTCGAACTCGGTCCACTGCCCGTTGGCGAACAGCATGCGCTGGATATCGAGCTGGGTCGTCCAGGCAAACGAGCCTTGGTGCTGGCCATAGCCATAGGGAATGTCGTCACGCCCCCCTTCCCGGACTTTCTTGAAGAAGGCCGCGAAGTCTTGAACGTTCTGCCAGGTGGTATCGTCGGTGAACTCCATCCGGTAGCCGTACTCGGCCTCGAAATCCTTGGACAACTGCTCGAACAGATCCTGCCGATAGAAGGTGCAGGCCACCGCGCAGTCATAGGGGAAAGCCACGATGCGGCCAGGCTCGTAATAAACCCCGCACGCAGTCAGGAAATTCTCGAACCAGGCGTCGTCACCATAGCCTTCCGGATCCTGGGGCAAGGTGTCGTCGCCGGTGTATTGGGTAAGGTCAGCGTAAAAGTCGGCGAAGGGCGAGCCGATCGGCTTGTCCTGCACGTAGTTCAAATGGAAATCCGCGTTGCCGCCGCGCAGGTCGATGCCGACCTTTTGCTGCACCACGGGCAGATCATCGGTGAGGATCTCCACCTCGATCCCGGTCAAATCATAAAAGGCTTGCAGGTTATCGCGAATGGCAAAGGACGGCGGTGTGTTTTCCGACATGAAAACCAACTTCGATCCGTCGTACTGCTTCCATTTCGCCGCGTCGGACGACTGCGCCTGAACGGGGCTGCGAAAAATCGTGGAGTTCAAACCAACCGCAATGGACCCGACGCCCAACGCCGTCGCGACACCGCCGCCAAGCTCCAGGAACTTGCGGCGCGACACGCGGCGAAACAGCGCATTTTTGGGTGCGTAAAACATTCGATCCTCCCTTTGTTATTAGTCTTTTCGACAGATTGACCTAGCTTTGTGGAGATAACATTCCTTTCTTTATTGGACCTGATTGGACCTGGCACCGAGAGAAGTACAAAACCACGAACCACACTAGGCTTGTCGTGGTACCTGGCATCCTTGTCGAATCAGAGGTTCGTCCGGTGATCGCCACAAAATGAGACGAACTTCTGGTTCGGGACACTCAAGGCCATGCATGAAAACAAAGCCATGCGTGAAAACGAATGCGGTACCGGGGCCTGGCCTCCAAAATTTTTGGTTTTAGCCCAATTTTTTTTATTTTGATTATCGGTAAACGAAACGATAGCAGTGCGTGACAAACGAAGTCAAGCTTGGCCATTCCCAGACCGCGTTGACAGCTTGAAACCCTTTCTTCTATACTTAAATCAAAGAAAAAATTGGCGTTTTCCCGGTCGGCGGCCTTAACACCGGGATAAGATGGGGAGGAAAGGCATAATCAAAATCGACTAAACCCCTATACAATTTTTAGGGGATAAAGGCACAAACTTTTTTGCGTACCAATTTTGCGTTCCGCTTCCGTTGGAACAGGAGTTTGGCGCAAATGTTTTTTCCGTAAGGTTTTTTCAGCTGCACCGAACGAACCAATTTGCCTGATATATCACGGTGTGGCTGTAAAAGAGGTTTGCCCCTTATTAAATCCGGGACATCTTGGTTTTTGTAAGGGAACACCTCTAACCAAAGCAACTAGGACAAAGGGCGTATTTCGGGTACAGGACGCAGCAGGCCTGGTTTCGAGAATACCAAAATCCAAAACAAGGCAACAAACAGCAGAGGAAACGAGCCAGAGGAAAAAAACAGAAAAAAAGAATATGGAAACCGGCATCAGGTCGGGGGCTCAGGATCTCTTGAGGGATCATGGGGCCTTAGTTGTGCGATGCAAAAAAGGTTTCAAAAACAGCAGGTGATCCAAGGCAATACGCGGATGCAACGCGGTTTGAAAGTTTTCGTTTTCAATTCGGCAGAACAGGGCCGGCAAATCATGGAGTGAGTGATGCAGCTAACCAGAGACGAACTTAAGCAAGCCTATAGTCAAATGTGTTTGATCCGAAATTTCGAGGATACCCTGCACGAGGAGTTCTCGGCCGGAAACATTCCCGGTTTCGTTCACCTTTATGCCGGCGAGGAAGCATCAGGCGTGGGCGTGTGCATGCATCTGGACGACCGGGACGTGATCGCCTCCACCCATCGCGGCCACGGACATTGCATCGCCAAGGGCTGCGACCCCAACGCCATGATGCTGGAAATCTTCGGCAAGCAAGACGGCCTTTGCGGCGGCAAGGGCGGGTCCATGCACATCGCCGATTTATCCAAGGGCATGATGGGCGCCAACGGCATCGTGGGCGGCGGCCCGCCCCTGATCTGCGGCGCGGCCCTGGCGGCCAAGAACCTGAAGACAGGCGGCGTTGCGGTGGCCTTCGTGGGTGACGGCGGCTCCAACCAAGGCACCACCTTCGAAAGTTATAACCTGGCGA
>JANQKX010000689.1 GCA_028280915.1 Kiloniellaceae bacterium | reverse complement strand
AACGTGGAGACGGTCTATTGGGTGCGCGATTTGGTGGAAAAGGGCGCCGAGTGGTTCTCCAGCCAAGGGCGCCACGAGCGCAAGGGCCTGCGCTCCTTCAGCGTCTCGGGCCGGGTGAAGGAGCCGGGGGTGAAACTGGCCCCGGCGGGGATCACCATCAAGGAACTGATCGAGGAATACTGCGGCGGCATGGCCGACGGCCACACTTTTAAGGGCTACCTGCCCGGCGGCGCTTCCGGCGGCATCCTGCCCGCCCGCCTGGACGACATCCCGCTGGATTTCGACACGCTGCAGCCCCACGACTGCTTCATCGGCTCTGCTGCGGTGGTGGTGCTGTCGGACCAAGACAACATCAAGGCGGTCACCCTGAACCTGATGCGGTTTTTCGAAGACGAGAGCTGCGGCCAATGCACCCCTTGCCGCAACGGCACGGAAAAGGCGGTGCAGATGATGTGCCAGCCGAAATGGGATCAGCCCCTTTTAAAGGAACTCGCCACCGTGATGATGGATGCTTCCATCTGCGGGCTGGGCCAGGCCGCCCCCAATCCCCTGCTTTGCGCCATGAAATACTTCCCGGAGGATCTGTAAGATGCCCGACGGCTCCAATACCAAGACCATCACCTTTACCCTGAACGGTAAAAAGGCCCAGGCCCTGCCGGGCGAGACCATCTGGCAGGTGGCCGAGCGTCAGGGCGTGGAAATCCCGCACCTGTGCTACACCCCCGAGCCGGGCTATCGGGCCGACGGCAACTGCCGCGCCTGCATGGTGGAAATCGAGGGCGAGCGGGTGCTCGCCGCGTCCTGTGTGCGCCAGCCCAGTGACGGCATGGTGGTCAACACGGCCAGTGAACGGGCCAAAAAAGCCCGATCCATGGTCTTTGAATTGCTGGTGGCCGACCAGCCGGCGCGGGAAACCTCCCACGACCCGGACTCCAAGTTCTGGAACTGGGCCAGCGACGTGGGGGTCAGCGAAAGCCGCTTCCCGGCCCGGGCGGTGGTGGAGCCGGATTCCAGTCACAACGCCATCGCGGTCAACCTGGACGCCTGTATCCAGTGCAACCTTTGTGTCCGCGCTTGCCGCGAGGTGCAGGTCAACGACGTGATCGGTCTGGCCTACCGGGGCGGCGGCGCCAAGATCATCTTCGACTTCGACACGGGCATGGGCGAGAGCACCTGCGTGGCCTGCGGCGAATGCGTGCAGGCCTGCCCCACCGGCGCCCTGATGGAAGCCAACCTGCTGGACGAGCAGGGCACCCGCCAGGTCTATGCCGACCGCACGGTGGACAGCCTCTGCCCCTTCTGCGGCGTGGGCTGCCAGACCACCGTGCACGTCAAGGACGACAAGATCGTTTCCATCGACGGGCGCGACGGCCCGGCCAACGAGCAGCGCCTCTGCGTCAAGGGCCGCTTCGGCTTTGACTACATCCACCATCCCCACCGCCTGACCACGCCGCTGATCCGGCGCGACGACGCGCCCAAGGCCTGGGACATGGACCTGCGCGACGGCGATCACAGCCAGATCTTCCGGGAGGCCACCTGGGAAGAAGCCTTGGACCTTGCCGCCGGCGGCCTGAGCAAGACCCTGCAGGCGGAAGGCCCCAAGGGGCTGGCCGGCTTCGGCTCCGCCAAGGGCTCCAACGAAGAGGCCTATCTGTTCCAGAAGCTGGTGCGCACGGGCTTTCACACCAACAACGTGGACCACTGCACCCGGCTGTGCCATGCCTCCTCGGTGGCGGCCTTGATGGAGACCGTGGGTTCCGGCGCGGTGTCGGCACCCTTCAACGCCGCCGACGACGCGGAATGCATCATCGTGATCGGCGCCCGCCCGGCCCAGAATCATCCGGTCGCCGCCACCTATCTCAAACAGGCGGCCAAGCGGGGCGCCAAGCTGATCGTGATGGACCCGCGGGGCCAGGCCATGACCCGCTATGCCACCTGGCACCTGGGCTTTACCCCGGGCCGGGACGTGGCCCTGTTGAACGCCATGATCCACACCATCGTGGAAGAGAACCTCTACGATATTCAATACGTCCAGGCCAACACGGAAGGCTTTGAGCAACTCAAGGAGAAGATCAAGGAGTTCTCACCGGAGGCCATGGAACCGGTTTGCGGCATCAACGCCCAAACCATCCGGGACGTGGCCCGGTGTTACGCCACCTCCGAGACCTCGATCATCTTCTGGGGCATGGGCGTCTCCCAGCATGTGCACGGCACGGACAATGCCCGCTGCCTGATCACCCTGGCCCTGATCACCGGCCAGGTCGGGCGCCCGGGCACGGGCCTGCACCCCTTGCGCGGCCAGAACAACGTGCAAGGCGCCTCGGACGCGGGGCTCATCCCCATGGTCTATCCCGACTACCGCTCGGTTGAGGCCAGCGATATCCGCAAGAGCATGGAAGATTTCTGGGGCATGGAGCTGGACCCCAAGCGGGGCCTGACCGTGGTGGAAATCGTCGACGCCATCCTGGACGGTGAAATCAAGGCCATGTACATCATGGGCGAAAATCCGGCCATGTCCGACCCGGACCAGGCCCACGCCCGCAAGGCCTTGGCCAAGCTGGAGCACTTGGTGGTGCAGGACATCTTCATGACCGAAACCGCCTGGCACGCGGACGTGATCCTACCGGCCAGCGCCCATGCGGAAAAGGACGGCACCTTCACCAACACCAACCGCCAGGTCCAGCTGGCCCGCACCGCCGTGCCGGCGCCGGGGCAGGCGCGCCAGGATTGGGAGCTGATCCAGGAGATCGCCAACCGCATGGGATTGGCCTGGACCTACACCCACCCCAAGGACGTCTTCGCCGAGATGGCCCAGGTCATGCCGTCCCTGAACAACATCACCTGGGAGCGCCTGGAAGCGGAAGATTCCGTGACCTATCCTTGCGACGATCCGGGCCAGCCGGGCAACGAGATCATCTTTTCCGAAGGCTTCCCCACCGCCAGCGGCCGGGGCAAGATCGTGCCCGCCGGGCTGGTGCCGCCGGATGAACTGCCCGACAACGACTACCCCATGGTCTTGACCACCGGGCGTTTGCTGGAGCACTGGCATACCGGCGCCATGACCCGCCGGGCCGAGCATCTGGACGCCCTGGAGCCGGAGGCCATCGTCAGCCTGAATCGTCATGACATGCGGCGCATGGGGCTGGGTGCCGGGGACTGGGTGCGGGTGGCAACCCGCCGGGGTACCGTGGAACTGAAGGTGCGCATGGATCGGGATATGCCCGAAGGCATGCTCTTTATCCCCTTCTGCTTCTCGGAAGCGGCGGCCAACCTCTTGACCAATCCCCAGTTGGACCCCTTCGGCAAGATCCCCGAGTTCAAGTTCTGCGCCGCCAAGGTGGAGCCTCTGGAGTTGGCGGCCGCAGAATAACCCGCCGCCGCCAGAGGCTTACGGACATTTCGCCCAGGGCCCACAGTAAAAAAAACCCTGCTGCCATAGCTGGTAAATGGCGGCGCTGCGTGCTAAAGAAGCCGGACTTACCGCCGCCGGGCCCTTTATTGGTCCGAAGCGGCGGTTTGCGCCGTGCAAAGTTCAAGTTATGGAGCGGAAACGCATGCAAATCTCGCTTGCCTTTCAGGAGTTTTATCCCCATTCGCCCAACGCGGTTTGGGCCGCTCTGACCGATTCGAAGGTGCTGGCCGCCTGGCTCATGCCCAACGACTTCACGGCCGAGGTGGGCAAGAGCTTCACCTTCAAGGAAGCCCCGGCCCTGGGCTCCAATTGGCGCGGCTGGGCGGACTGCTCGGTGGTGGAGCTGGATGAACCCAACAAATTGGTCCTGTCCTGGGACGGCACGGGATCGAGCAAAACCACGGTGACCTTCGAATTGAAGGCCGAGGGGCAAGGCACCCGGGTCAGCCTGCACCACAACGGCGAGACCACCAACGCGGACGCGGCGGAGTTGAAGGAAACCTGGCGCCACAAGCTGGGCAACCTGCAAGGCTGGCTGCGCGGCCACCGCAGCTAAGGCGGCACGGCCGCTCGACCGGCATCGCGGCAAGGTTTTCAAGATTTTCGTCACCTGGGTATCGGCGCCAAAGGGCTGCCGACGTCACTGAGCGTTCGTAGACGGCCCGGCGGACCGCACAAAGCGGCACGGCATCGTGACGGCACTTGATTCCACGCTTCTTTCTCTTCTCAATAGCGGTGTGGGTATGTCTTCCCTTAAAGTTGCCCCGTTGACCCGGCCGGCCGGATAGTCGGGTTCCGTCGACCGCGCCGTCAGCCCAGGAGACGAAGTCATGCAAGAAAAACGTCGTTTGCTCATGTCGAGCGCCGTGATCCCCATGCTGGTGGTAGCCGGCATGACCACGGGCTACCTGGTCATTGCCAGCCCGAACATGGTGAAGCCCGCCAAGGCTCAGTGCAGTCCCTGCAATCCCTGCATTCCCTTCAATCCTTGCGCCGCCGGCGGCGGTCTGGCGACAGACTGCACGGTACCTCTACTCGCGGACGCGGCACCGAACCCCTGCGCGGCAGCAAATCCGTGTAGCCCGGATAGTCCGTGCAACCCTTGCAACCCGTGTGCCGCCGGAATCGCACCTGACCTGACCACGGAGCAGAAGGTGACGCTCTACAACTGTCTGCTGCCGCAAATGGCCAGGGCCTATGGCAAATCGGACAACGAAATCGCGGTCAATTTCACCTCCTACCGCTTGTACAGCAATCAGCCCTACATCTCGGCCAACCATGCCGAGCGCTATGTGCAGAATTATGCCAACGACACGGCGCGGGCCTATGGGGCTTACGAAAAAGCGGGCCGCTTCCCCGCCGGCACCAAGCTGGCCAAGCCGAGTTTTACCGTGAGCGGGCTGGGCAGAGCCGCGATCGGACCCCTGTTCCTCATGGAAAAGATGGAAGCGGGCTTTAGCAAGGAAAGCCACGATTGGCGCTATACCATGATCATGCCCGACGGCACCGTCTTCGGCACCACCAACGGCGCCGGGGCGGCCAATGTGGAATTCTGTATCGGCTGCCACCTGGCGGTGTCGCCCGATCAGGATTCGGTGATGCTCCTGCCGGAAGAATACCGGGTCAACTAAGCACCCTCTCTGAGCCGGGGAGAGTTCACGCCACGGTGCCTGTGGTCATGGCGGTCAGAATGGTTTCGGCCTCGATGAGGTCGTCGGGCCGGTTGGCGTTAAAAAAGGGATCTATCGGCCCCAAGGGGGTCATCAAATCGGGATAATCCGCCAGCAGCAGGTCGTGGCGCGCGGTCCAGATGTCTACCTTTCGGGTGCCCTCGCTGACCGCTTGGCGCAGGTCCTGGCGCAGGGCCACGGGCCAAAGGCCGAACACGGGCTGGGGCCGGCCCCGGCTCGTGGCGGCCGCCAGTTCGGCCCCTTCGGCTTCCACCAGGCTCAGCATGCGCGCCACCAGGTCTTGGGGGAAAAACGGCGCGTCGCAGGAAAAGCTGGCCACCCAAGGGCATTGGGGGGCGTGCTCGGCCGCCCATTCCAAGCCGGTCAGGATACCAGCCAGGGGTCCGGCGAAACCTTCGATCACGTCCGCCGCCACGGGCAGGCCAAAATCCGCGAAACGGGCGGGATCGCCATTGGCATCCAGCACCATGGGGCCCACCTGGGGCGCCGCCCGCTCCAGGATATGGCTCAACAACGGGCGGCCCATGACCGGCCGCAGGCACTTGTCGCCGCCACCCATGCGACGGGATTGGCCGCCAGCGAGCACCAACCCGGCCACGTCTTTGATTGATGAAGAGGGCGGTGATGAATGGACCCCTGATGATTGGGGTGGATCGGTCTCGTTCGGCATGTTCGGTTACTCCCCCCGGCTGCCCTTGCGTTGATGGCGCGGGTCCTCTTCCGCCAGCGCGGCGGGGGCCACGTCATAGATGATACGCTCCTCCCCCGACAGGGCGATGAAGCGCTTGCCCTTGGCCCGCCCGACCAGGGTCAGCCCGGCCTGGCGCGCCAGGTCCACGCCCCAGGCGGTGAAACCGGAGCGGGAGATGAGGATGGGGATGCCCATCTGCACCGTCTTGATCACCATTTCCGACGTGAGGCGCCCGGTGGTGTAGAAGATCTTGCCGTCCGGGACCAAGCCCTTGAGGAACATATAGCCGGCGATTTTGTCGATGGCGTTGTGGCGGCCCACGTCCTCCATGTAGACAAGGGGCTGATCCCCCTCGCAGAGCACGCAGCCGTGGATCGCCCCGGCCGAGAGGTAAAGGCTGGGCAAGGCATTGATCTTTTGCGACAAACTGGCCAGCCAGGAGGTGCGCAGCTCCGCCCCTTCCGGAAAGCGGACGGTCTCGAACTTTTCCATCAGATCGCCGAACACCGTGCCCTGGGCGCAGCCGGAGGTGCGCACCTTCTTTTTCAGCTTTTCCTCGTAATTGGTCTCCCGCGCTGTGCGCACCACCACCACGCCAAGTTCGTCATCAAAGTCTATGGATTCAATGACATCGTCGGCTTTGAGCATGTTTTGGTTGAGCAAAAACCCGACCGCCAGGTAGTCGGGGAAATCCCCGATGCTCATCATGGTGACGATTTCCTGCCGGTTGAGGTAAAGGGTGATGGGCCGCTCCACCACCACGGCGGTTTCGATCGGCCGGCCGTCCTGATCCACGCCGCGCACCCGCTCGGTCAGCCGCGGGTCGTCCGGGTCCGGCCGCACCAGCAAACGGGTGAGGTCCCCCGCCAGTTCGGGGCGGGCCTGGCCCTTGCGCCACTGGGAAATCCTCCCCCCCGCCTCTTGCTCAGCCATTGTTCCAATTCCCTCAAATACGCCGGATTCCTAGCGGTTCCAAGACCGCCCCATCCGCCGCCATCGTCACGCTTTGGTACTATGCATTGGGGCCAAGGCCGGAACAAGACGCCCGGTTAGATTTAATTGGAAGCAAACAAACCGGCGCGATGACGCACCCAGATGACGCTCCTAGATGACGCGCGGGGGCCCCGGCCGTCAGAGAAAAAATGCGGCCTTGACGGATTGATCCCCATCAGACAACTAACCATCAATAAAACTGGCAGATTATGGTTACCATGACAATGTGACGACCATGACCAAGCTTTCCATCAACCTGAACAAGGTGGCTCTGCTGCGCAACCAGCGGCCCATGCCCTACCCCTCCGTGCTGGCCGCCGCCGAGACGGTGATCGGCGCCGGCGCCCATGGCATCACCGTGCACCCCCGCCCGGACGGGCGTCACATCCGCCGCGCCGACGTGCTGGAACTGGCCCGGCTGATCGGGGGTCGCCAAGAAGAGGGAATCGAATTCAATGTGGAGGGCTATCCTTCGGAGGATTTCCTGGACTTGGCCGAGCAGGTGAAGCCCCACCAGGTGACCCTGGTGCCCGACCCGCCCGAGGCGAGCACTTCCGACCACGGCTGGGATTGTGACGGCCAGAGGGAGTTTTTGCGCTCCTGCATCGCCCGCCTGCAGGGCGCCGGCATCCGTGTCTCCCTCTTTGTGGATCCGGACGCCCAGGCGGTCGCCAGCGCCCGCGACACCGGCACCGATGCGGTGGAGCTTTACACCGGCCCCTACGGCGCGGCTTACGGCGGCCCCGACGAACAGGCCACCCTGGCGGCCTGCCGCACGGCCGGCAGCGAGGCCCGGGACCTGGGCCTGCGCCTCAACGCGGGTCATGACCTAAACCTGGACAACCTGGGAAAGCTCTGTCAATCATTGCCCTGGCTGGCCGAGGTTTCCATCGGCCACGCCTTTACCGCCGATGCCCTTGCCATGGGCTATGCTCGTGCTGTAAAATCTTATCTTGATGCTTTAGATCATAACGACAACTGATTGTTTTTGATTTAAAAAATGTCGCCACACACCGCCGTATCAGAGCTCTCGTCGCGCATTCGGCTCGAACCCTTCACCGCCGCCGATATCGACAGAATCCTGTCCTGGATCGACACCCCGGAAAGCCTGCTGCAATGGGCCGGGCCCACTTTCAAGTATCCCCTGGACCGGGCGCAGTTGGAAGCTCACCTAGCCTCGGCCAACGTAGCCGAGCCGAACCGCCTGATCTACAAAGTGATCGACGACTCCGATGGGGAGGTGGTCGGCCACATTGAATTGAGCGCCCTGGACCGCTTTCACCGCAGCGCGCGCTTGTCCCGGGTGTTGATTGGCTCGCAAACCATGCGCGGTCAAGGACTGGCCGCCGAGGCGCTGAATTTGATCCTGAACATCGCCTTCGAAGTCTACGATTTGAACCGAGTCGAACTTTACGTCTACGACTTCAATGCGGAAGCCATCCACTGCTACGAGCGGGCCGGCTTCCGGCCCGAGGGTCTGCTGCGGGAAGTGGTGCGAATCGGTGATGATTTTTGGAACGTGCAGGTGATGGGCCTGCTGGCCCGGGACTGGCGGCGTAAAATGGCCTCCTAGCAGGGCCCTAGTGCACGATTTCACCCACTCAAAGAGGCTCGTCCCGTGCCCACCGACCCCTTGGATCCCAGAACCCACCCCTATCGCGCCGATCTTGCCGCCGAGGCCCTGCGGGGCCGGGTCGAGGCCGACGCCTATGTGACCGGCCGGCCGGCCCAGGTGGCAAGGGGCACCCTGCCCTTGCGCCGCCGCCCGGACCCCGCGGCGCCCCTGGACAGCCAGCTGCTTTTCGGCGAGGTGGTGACGGTCCTCGAGACCAAGGACGGCTGGGCCTGGGTGCAAAATCACCAGGACGCCTACGTGGGCTACACTCCCGCCGACGGCCTTGATGATAACATCAAAGACACGACGCACCGCGTTGTTTCCTTGCGCACATTCATCTTTCCAGAGCCGGATATCAAATGCCCGCCACGGCATGTTTTGAGCATGACCGCCGGCCTCTCGGTGGCGGCCGTGGAGGGGCGTTTCGCGCGCCTGAACGGAGACGGCGGCTGGGTTTTTGCCAAGCACGTCGACGGTGCGTCAGAGGTTGAGGCGGACTACGTGGCGACGGCCAGCCAATTCCTGGGCATCCCCTATCTGTGGGGCGGCAAGGACAGCCTGGGCCTGGATTGCTCCGGCCTGGTGCAGCTGGCCCTACACCGCGCCGGCCATGATTGCCTGCGGGACAGCGATCAACAGCAAGAGGGCCTGCCCGACTCCTTCGCCGCCTTGCCGGTGGACACGCCCCCGGAGCGGGGCGACCTCATTTATTTTCCCGGCCACGTTGCTATCGCCCTGGACCGGGACCGGGTTCTGCACGCCAATGCCTTTGCCTTGGCGGTCACCATCGAGCCCCTGATGGATGTGGTGGCGCGAGTACAGGCGGAAAGCGGCGGCCGGGGCATCGCAGGCCTGCACCGCCCCCGGTTTTCCCTAAGTGAATGACGGCCGGTCGTCGCATGACCTTGCCCAAGACCGGCGCAGCTGGGATAAATCGGTCTGGCGGGCCGTCCGCCATATTGCCCTTGCCGGAAATCACGCTATAGTTACACTTAGTTTAGAGTTGCCGGATGCCTGATTTGGCCGAGCGGCTTTCTTTGCGGTGTAAAAAGGCGCTACCATAAGAATGTAAGGCCGTGACGAAGATCAGTCCGACGCAAGGGCAAAAATTCCACGGCGGTTTTGGGAGAGTTTGATGGCTGATATGATCGATCCTTTCGGCAGGGCGATCACCTACCTGCGGGTTTCCGTTACCGATCGCTGTGATTTCCGCTGTGTCTACTGCATGGCGGAAGACATGACCTTCCTGCCCAAGGCGGAGATCCTGAGCCTGGAGGAGCTGGACCGCCTGTGCAGCGCCTTTGTCCGCAAGGGCGTCAAGAAACTGCGCTTGACCGGCGGCGAGCCCCTGGTGCGCCGTGACATCATGTCCTTGTTCCGCAATCTATCCCGCCACTTGGATACGGGCGATTTGGAAGAGCTGACCCTGACCACCAATGGCAGCCAATTGCAGCGCTTCGCCCACGAACTGGCCGATTTGGGCGTCAAGCGCATCAACGTTTCCCTGGACAGCATCAACGCGGACAAATTCGCCGCCATCACCCGCTGGGGCAAGTTCGACAAGGTCATGGCCGGGCTGGAAGCGGCCAAGGCGGCCGGCTTGGCGGTGAAGATCAACACCGTGGCCCTGAAGGGGGTCAACGACGACGAAATCGACACTCTGGTGAAATGGTGCGGCGACGAGGGCTTTGATCTCACCTTCATCGAGGTCATGCCCATGGGCGACATCGGCGGCGAGGATCGGGTCGACCAGTTCTTCCCCCTCTCCCTGCTGCGGGCCAAGCTGTCGGAAAGCTGGACCCTGGACGAAATCGATTACCGCACCGGCGGCCCGGCCCGTTACATGCGGGTCAAGGAGACCGGCGGGCGTATCGGCTTCATCACCCCCATGACCCATAATTTCTGCGAAAGCTGTAACCGGGTGCGGGTGACCTGTACGGGCACTTTGTACATGTGCCTGGGCCAGGACGACGCCGCCGACCTGCGCGCGCCCCTACGCCTCAGCGAGACGGACGAGCTTCTGGACGCGGCGATTGACGAAGCCATCGGGCGCAAGCCAAAGGGGCACGACTTCATCATCGACCGGCGCCGCAACCGCCCCGCCGTCGCCCGCCATATGAGCGTGACCGGCGGCTGACGTCGCGGGCGCCAGAACCAGTTTTTCCTTGTTTCTGAAGCCCTTGGCTATATCAGCGTCACTGGGCTATTTCAGAATCACTGGGCTATTTCAGAATCACCTGGTGGGAAAAGTCCCGGCCATTGGTAATGGTGATCTGCTCGAAGCCGAGCATTTTGCACAGATCGAAAAAAGTGAAGGATTCCTGCACGCCCAGTTCGCTGAAGACGGGCAGCAGACGGGCCGAGCCGGTCAGGGTGGCGAAGACCGCCCGGGCCCGGTAGATGGTATCGATCCGGCCGTCTTCCAGGGCCACGATGATCAGTTTCTGCGCCTCGGTCCCCTTGGCGAAAATGGCCACGGTCTGGGGATAGGGCTTGGTCAGCTGCTCTTTCACGATGCCGGTGACAAAGCCGATGCGCACGGAGCGGTTGGCTTCCACCATGGTGCGGGCGCGGGCCTCATAGACCTCCGGTTCGGTGGTGAGCGGGGGATAATAATAGCCGGAATGGCGCTCGTCGGCGCTTGCCGACGGGGCGGTGCCCGCGGCACCAAGCGACAGCACGGCCGCCAAGGCAATGATCCAGATGGTTGAAATACGCCGCCCGCTCATGGGTTCGCCACTCCTGTTTTTGTCGCAGATATTGAGGGGCCTACCCTGAGGCAGAGCACGGACCTTTGCAATAGATCAGACCGCCGGAGGGGCCAAAAATCCCCCACCTAGATGTTCAGTCCCACGAAGTGATGGAATCAGTTTAAGAAAGATTTCATCACTGCGGGAGGTATTATGGGACAGATATTACACGGCAGCGCCACGACCACTC
>JANQKX010000657.1 GCA_028280915.1 Kiloniellaceae bacterium | reverse complement strand
CAGCCCCCGCGCACCGCCTTCCCCCCCGCCGAGGCCGCCGTGGCGCCCCCGGTCACGTTTTCCGTCCCGCTGGAAAACGTGACCTTCGGCTACGCCCCGGAGCGGCCGCCGGGCCTGAATGGATTGGATTTGGAGATTCCCGCCGGTCAAACCGTGGCCATCGCCGGGCCGAGCGGGGCCGGCAAGTCCACCCTGCTGGCCCTGCTGCAGCGGGACTTCGACCCGGACGGCGGCGGCGTCCGCGTGGGCGGGCAGGCCTTGGCGCAACTGGCGGAAAAGGATGTGATCGGCCTTTACGGCCTGATGAGCCAGAAGACCCAGCTGCTGTCCGGCTCCCTGGCCGAAAACCTGCGCATCGCCCGCCCCGATGCCCGGGACGAGGACCTGGCCGCCGCGCTCAAGGCCGCGGGCCTGTGGGATTTCGCCCAGAGCCTGCCCGAGGGCCTGGACACCTGGGTGGGCGAACAGGCCGTGCGCCTTTCGGGCGGCGAGGCCCGGCGGCTGACCCTGGCCCGCTTGATCCTGAAGGATGCGCCCATCTGGCTGCTGGACGAGCCCACGGAAGGCTTGGACCGGGAAATCGAGTCCCAGGTCCTGGCGACGACCGCGGAACTGCTGCGGGACAAGACGGTGATCATCATTTCCCACCGCCCCGCGCCTTTGGCCCTGGCGGACCGGGTTTATCACCTGGAAAACGGCCAGGTGACCTTGGCCGATCCAGGCTAGGCCTCGAACAATTCCGGAATCATCAAAAAAGCGGCGGTAAAAAAGCACAGCGCGCCGGCCGCCGTGCCCAGATCCGCGTGATAGGCATCCACCAGCGCCCCCGCCGGCAGGACAAAACTGACCAGGGCCGAGGCCTGAAAGAAGACCGAGCCCAACAAGTTCAGCGCCACGATCCACCAGGCCAGGCTGCGCGGCTTGAAGCTCCAATAGTGGTGGGAATACTCCATCACCGCCAACTGGCTGGACACCAGAAAACAGACGGAGCCGGCCATGTTGGGGGTCCAAACCAAGAGGTTTTCGCCACGCCAATCCAGGCTGGAGAGGAGGCCGTCGGCGGTGTTGACGTTAAACAGCAAGGTCCCGGCCAACTGCACCGCGGCGGCCCAATAGCCCAGGCTGCGCGGCGCCAAGCCCCAAAACCGCCACTCGCTCCTGGCAGGGTGATCGGCGGTCGTCGCGGCAAAGCCGCGGGCCAGGTCCTTGTTCAGGGCCTCGAGCCACTGCAGGTAGGCCGCCGAGGTGAAAAACAGCGAGCCGATGAAGTAGATCCAGCCGATTTGCCGCCCGCTCAACGGGCCCGGCCGGCCGCTATCCAACAGAGAGGCGCCGGCCGCGGCGATGAAAAAGTGCGCGGCCCCGATCATGAAGAGCACGGCGATCCACCAGGAAATCCGCTGGGGCGCCCAGACCCGCCCCCAGTCCTGCTGCACCGCCGCCGTGGCCTCGTGGGGGTGAACCCGCGGGCCCGCCACGGGCAAGGGCGCCAGGCTCTTGCGATGGCGCCGCGCGGTCTGCAGCACATGGGTCGCCGTCTGGTCCCGGCGTTCGAATTCCGCCAGGGGCCGGGTCACCCAGGTCACGAAGGGACCCGGGCCGCCGGTGGTCTGCGCGCTTGCCCCGGCGCCGGGCCGCTCCTGCTGGGCCATGGTGCCTAGGCCCCGGAGACGGCCGGGGATTTCCTTAAGACTCTAGAGTCAAGTTTTGCCATTAAGCAGTTCTATATTCTGATATTTCCAAACATCCACGAAGGGCGTTGCCTCCACGATGATCGGACCGCCGAAAGGATTGTCGGTGGCAAAGATCACGAACAGCAACAAGCCGTTATAGACCGCATAGATCCCCAATAAAAAGACGTTTGGCAGGGAGGGTTCAAATACAAAAAACGGAAAGGAGACGAGGAAGAACCCGGCCAGGGCGATGACCCAAAACATGGCCGGCACCTTGCCCGTGGCCCCGATTTGGCGATTTTCCCGGAAATCCGCGATGGCCTCCATGTCCCGCAGCATGAACTGACGTAAATCCGCCTGCCGCTGGCTGTCCGGCTCCAGGTCCAAAATGGCGTTGAACACGTCGGCCCATTGTTGCCAGGCCGAGCCGCTCATCTCGGCTTCCTTCAGCAGCGGCCACTCCTCGTTCACGACCGTGCTCACATAGCTGACCATTTCCTGCTGGATCTGCTCGGTGATCTCGGAATCATAGCGGCCCAGATCGTAGTAGACATCCGCGGTCGAGGCCGCCTCGTCGCGGACCGCCCCTTCCAGCTCGATGAAAATGGCGATCTCGTGGGCGAACATCAACGCCAGGATGAGCGCGTGCAAAGCACCGATCCGGAATAAAATCGACGCCGAGAGGTCATAGGTGCCTTCCGTGGCCCGGGGATGAAAAACCCGCCGCCCCACCCAGTAAGGGACGAAGGCAAAGCCGCAGGCCCCGATCACGAAAACCAGTCCGATTATCCAAACCGGCCATTCCAAAATATCCATAAGATCACCCCATAACTATATATTATTGTTGTCTTTTACAGTACCGAGCCGGCAAAGGCGGTGCCGCGCCAAATCCAACCTGGCAGACAAAAGAATAGTCGACGTATTTGTCGAGTACAGGCCTTTCCGGATTTTTCTAATAAATGGGTTTTTAAATTGTTGAGTCCGACGCCATGCGTTATTTAAATTGTATAAGGTTATATTTTTACTCAAAATTAAATCGATTTTTTTAGCCTTTGTCCAAAGGGTAAAAATGACAGGGATAGGCAGGCCCAATACTCATTTTGTGTGAGGACAACTATGTATTCGTGGACTTCCCGCCTGGCAATCGGCAGCCGTGTGCGCCTGGCCATGCTCATGCCCATCCTAGGTATGCTCATCTTCGCCGGCGCCTTTTTGCTGGACCGCTATCGCACCGCCGAGGAGTCGGCGCACCTGCATGAACTGGCGCAAATCGGGCCTCAACTGAGCCAATTGGTTCACGAACTGCAAAAAGAGCGGGGCCGCTCCGCGGGCTTTATCAGCTCCAAGGGCAGCAATTTCGCCGATAGCCTGCCGACGCAACGCAATGACTCCGACTCGAAAATGTCCGTGGCCGGGGAGGCTTTGTCCTTCCTGGCCAGCGGCAGCCACGGCGATACCCTGGCCGGTTTGGCGGGCGACGCGGCGCAGCGGCTGGAAAAGCTGGCGGCCACCCGGCAGTCCGTGGACCAGTTCAGCCTCACCGTGCCCCAGATGGCCAAGTATTACACCGGCACCATTACCGCGCTGCTCACGATCATCGACGAGTTCCTGCACGATTCCACCGATGACGTGATCAGCAAGCAGATCGCCACCTATGTGGACTTCCTCCAAGGCAAGGAGCGGGCCGGCCGGGAACGGGCCATGGGCGCGGCGGGGTTCGGCGCCGGTGAGTTTCCGCCGCACATCTTTCAGAACTTCATCCGCCTGATCGCCATGCAGGAGACCTACTTCCAGAACTTCCGGCTGTTCGCCGACCCATCCGAACTGGCCCGTTTCGACCAGGTGCTGCAAGGCCCGGTGGTCGATGAAGTAGAGCGCCTGCGCCAGATCGCGCTTGCCTCGCCCCAGACCGGAACCCTGGAGGGTGTCACCGGCGCGGAGTGGTTCAAGGCGATTACCGAAAAAATAAATCTTATGAAGGAAGTGGAGGATTTCCTTTCATTCCGCTTTGAAGAGGTTGCCGCCACCCAGGCCGCCGAAGCCTGGCGAGAATTCTATCTGGGCTTGGCCTTTGTCCTGGCCCTCTTGGTGCTCTCCGCCGGCCTGATCATCGCCATTGTGCGCTCCATCACCAAGCCGGTCGGCGCCATGACCGACGTCATGAACCGACTGGCCGAAGGGGATAAGACAGTCCAGGTAGTCGGCGCGGACCGACGTGACGAGCTGGGCGCCATGGCCAAGGCGGTGGAGATCTTCAAGCAGAACGCCCTGGAGATGGAGCGCCTGGAGGCGGAACAGGCCGAGGTACAGCGTCAGGCCGAGGCGGACCGCAAAGCCGAATTGCATGGCCTGGCGGAGAACTTCGAATCTTCTGTCTTGGGCGTGGTGCAGATGATCTCCTCCTCGGCCAGCCAGATGCAAGGCTCCGCGAAGGACCTCTTGACCACGGCGCAGGAAACCGCCGAGCGCTCGGCCCTGGTCGCTTCAGCCTCGCAAAACGCCACGGCGGGCACCCAAACGGTGGCCAGCGCCACGGAAGAACTGGCCGCATCGGTCACGGAAATCGGCCGGCAGGTGGACGAATCCGTGACGATCGCCGGCACGGTGGTCACCGACACCAACCGGGCCAGCGACCAGATCCGTGAACTGTCGCAGAATTCCCAGCGCATCGGCGAGGTGGTCAGCCTGATCAACGACATCGCCGAGCAGACCAACCTTTTGGCCCTCAACGCCACCATCGAGGCGGCCCGGGCGGGCGAGGCCGGCAAGGGCTTTGCCGTGGTCGCCTCGGAGGTGAAAAACCTGGCCAATCAGACCGCCAAGGCCACGGAAGAGATTTCCGGCCGGGTGGATTCCATCCAGGGCGCCACCAACGACGCGGTGGTCGCCATCGAAGCGGTCTCGGGCACCATCGAAAAAATGAACGCCATCGCCTCGGTCATCGCCTCGGCGGTGGAACAGCAAAGCGCCGCGACCAACGAGATCAGCGCTTCGATCCAAGACGCGGCCCGCAGCACCCAAGAGGTGGAGGACACCATCAACCTGGTGGACGAGGGCGCCAAGGGCACGGACAATTCGTCACGCCAGGTCTTGCAGGCAGCCACCACCTTGTCGGAGCAATCGGGCAATCTGCAGGAAGAGGTCAACCGCTTCCTGGCCCACGTGCGGGCCGGCTGAACCGCCGGCGCCGTCCTAACGGGAGGCCTGCCTCTGCTCCAGGGCTTCGATGGACCGGGGCCAGTCCTTTTTCAGCAAACGTGACAGGGACCGGTCGGCCAGAACCTGGCCGCCGGTCTGACAGCGCGGGCAGTAATTGGTCTCGTTGCTGGCATAGCGGATGCGTTGAACCTGGGTGCCGCAATCGGGACACGGTTTGCCGAAACGGCCATGCACCGCCATGCCGGGGCGAAAGGCCGTGACTTTTTCCGGAAAGGCGCCGGCGAAGTCGGCCCGCAGCCGTTCGATCCAGTCCCGCAAGGTGGCCCGAGTAGCGTCGAACAGCGCCGCCTGCTGATCCGGGGCCAGATCCCGGCTCATGGCCACGGGCGACAAGCGCGCCCGATGCAGGATCTCATCCGAATAGGCGTTGCCGATACCGCTGAAAATGTGGGGATCGGTCAAGGCCCGCTTCAAGGTGTGATTGCGCGCCGTCAGGGCGGCTCGGAAGGCCCCTAAGTCGCTATCCAAAACCTCCAAGCCGCCGGGCGTGTGATCGGCCAAGGCGGCCTCGCCCCGCAGCAGCCACAAGCCCGCCCGCTTTTTCGATCCGGCCTCGGTCAGGCACAGGCTGCCCGTGGAAAAATCAAAGGCGGCCAGGCCGTTGCGCCCACCGGGTAGGACGGGCGGCTCCGCCCTCTTGCCGTCCCCGTCCCGATCCAACCAGTGCAGGCGGCCCGCGATCATCAGATGCAAAACCAGCCAACAGACCTCGCCGGTATCATCTTGGTGGGGCTCATCGTTCGGGGCCGGGCCTTCCGGTGCCGGACCTTCCGGGGCCAGGCCAATGGCGATGCGCTTGCCCAGACGCCGCAGTTCGCGCACCCGCCGGCCGATCAACGCGGCGGGTTTCGGATCGACGGTACGCAACAAAAATGGACTCTTGAGGCGAATACTCTCCAGGCGCGCAGCCTTTGCATGCCCATCCCCTAATAAGCGCTTGTCCAGCGCTTCCAAGTAAAGTGTTATGTCAGGTAATTCTGGCATACTGCGATACTAACAAGGATTTTCCCGTGACAGGAACGAGAAACTGGCCCGACGGCAAGCCGTTGCCCGCCCTTGGGCCATGGTATTTAACTCAAAGAACTTTTCTTACCCTATTGATTTTTTTCGTTTTATTTTCAGCACCCAATACCTTGGCAGCGAACGAGCCAGGTAGTGGTGCGTCGATCATCATGTATCACCGCTTCGGCGAGGACCAACATCCCTCGACCAACATACGGCTGGATCAGTTCGACAATCACATTCGCATCTTGCAGGAAGGCGGCTTTACCGTTCTGCCCCTGGCGGAGATCATCAGCCGCCTAAAGCGCCGTGCGACCCTGCCCGACCGCACCGTGGCCATCACCGTGGACGACGCTTATCTGTCGGTCTACGAAGAGGCCTGGCCCCGGCTCAAGGCCGCCGGTTTTCCTTTCACGGTGTTTGTCGCCACCGATGAAGTGGATTCCGGCGGGCCCGATTTCATGACCTGGGCGCAGCTGCGCGAGATGGCCGAGGCCGGAGTGACCATCGGGTCTCACAGCGCCAGCCATGGCCACCTGGTGGGTCTGCCCGAGGACCAAGTGTCGCAAGACCTGGCACAGGCTAACCAGCGCTTCCAGGACGAGCTGGGCAAGGTGCCCGAGCTTTTTGCCTATCCCTATGGGGAGTATGACTGGCGCCTGCAAACCACCGTGCTGGAGACCGGCTACAAGGCGGCCTTTGGCCAGCATTCCGGCGTCGCCCACGGGGGCTCGGACTTTTTCGCCCTGCCGCGCTTTCCCATGAACGAGCAGTACGGCGGCGAGGAACGCTTTCGCACCGCCATCAACGCCCTGCCCTTTCCGGTCTATAACGTGAGCCCGGCCGATCCGGTGCTTCAGGAGAAGGACAATCCGCCGGCGTTCCACTTCGCGGTGAACCCGGCCTCCATCGGGCCGGAGGCCATCAGCTGCTTCGTCTCCGGCCAGGGGGCCGTGCCCGTGGAACGGCCCGGGCCGCACCAGGTCAAACTGAACCTGACCCAGGCCTTTCCCCGGGGGCGGACGCGCATCAACTGCACGCAACTGGCCGAAGCCGGACGCTATCGCTGGTATGGAACCCAGTTTCTGGTGCCGTAGCTTCGCGCCCAGGGCGATGGGCGGGCCTTATTGGCCGTAGCCGTCCTGGTCGGCGGCGGGAATATCGATTTCCGCCGGGCCCGGCTCGGGCGCCGCATCCACGTCGCCGGTGCTGAGCTGATTGTCCATGTCCGCCTGGTCGGGGGTGTCGTCAATATCAAGATCCTTGCTGAGGGGTACGGGCTCCACGCCCGAGCCCTGCACGTCCCCCGCGCCTTCTTCATAGGGCGCCAGGGTGGCGGGATCGATGTCCGCGTCCAGCGATCCGGTGCTCAGCCCCGAGGTATCCGCCGGGTCCTCGCCGGCATCGTCCGCGTCCAGGTCCGAGGTATCCACGTCGCTGTCCGTGCTGGTCTGGGTGTCATAGTCCAAACCCTGCGCCAGGGTGGCGGACGTCAAGGCCGCGGCCCCGCCGCTTGCCAGGCCCAAAGCCACCAGCGCGGCCATCAATCGAGTCATGCTTTGCCTCCAAATCCAACTACCAGGAGCGTCGATACCAGCTTACCCGCCAGCGCTTAGGGAAAATTTAACGGGCGCCGCGCCGCCTTTCGGGGACCCAAAGACATAATAACCTGCGGGAGTGTTGAAAGTCGCGCCGCAAAAGGCGATGCTTGGATTTGGTCGGGCAAAGGGGACGCAACCACATGGCCATGGGTTTGAGCATTCGCGAAAAGCTGTCGGGCGAGATTTTCCGCTTCTTGAACCGGGACTTCGTGGACGCGGTCATGTCCGCCTGCGCCCTGATCGCATATGCGGACAAGAAGGTGCGCATTTCCGAGCGTTATCAAATTGATAAAATCATTTCCAACGACCCCACATTAACACAGTTCGACCCGGAGGCGGCCGGCGACCGGCTTGACGATGCCCTGGAAGACCTGAAAGCCAACGGCGAGGTGGGCAAGGCGCGGCTCCAGGCCAAGGTGGCCAAACTGCGCGGCCACCCCAAACGCACCCGGACCCTCCTGCGCGCCGCCTATCTGATCATCACCGCCGACGGGGAAATCGCCGAGGCCGAGGAAATCGAGTTCGTCAATCTCTGCGTCCTCCTGGACCAGGACGCCACCAAGGTCTGGCAGGAGCTGAAGCGCCAGGGGTAAGCCGCCTTTCAGATTGATCAACTAATCCGCGATCCTCTTGCGCCGGCAACCGGGCAGATGGCCGCGCCAGCCCAGGACCAGGACCGTGGCGATTAACCCAATCAAGGCATAGCCGCCGAAGGTGGAAATCCAATATTCGTTGGCATGGCAACGTTCCACGTCCCGACAGGCCGCCAGTATCAAGAGTACCATGGAGATGGTTCTGAGGGCGTTGGAGCCGATCCCGT
>JANQKX010000535.1 GCA_028280915.1 Kiloniellaceae bacterium | reverse complement strand
GACATAGGCGATGGGCCCCAGGGGCTTGGCGGCTTCCGTCCAGACCGCGCCGTGATAGCTGGGGTCCGGCTGGTTCAACAGGGGAAAGCGGGCGGCGTGCTTTTCCCAATCGAAGGTGCCGCCGTCGATGATCGCCCCGCCGATGGAGGTGCCGTGACCGCCGATGTACTTGGTGGTGGAATAGACCACCACATGGGCGCCGTGGTCAAAGGGCCGGCAAATCAGCGGCGCGGCGGTGTTGTCCACGATCAGGGGCACGCCCAGGTCCTCGCCGGTCTTGGCCACCTCGCCGATGGGAAAGGCCTGCAGCTTGGGATTGGGCAGGGTCTCGGCGTAATAGGCCCGGGTGCGGTCGTCCGTGGCGCGGCGGAAGTTCTCCGGGTCGCTGGGGTCGACAAAGCGTACCTCGATCCCGAAGGTGGAAAAGGTGTTGGCGAAGAGGTTCCAGGTACCGCCGTAAAGGTCGGTGGAGCTGACGATGTTGTCCCCGGAACGGGCGATGTTCTGGATCGAAATGGCGGTGGCCGCCTGGCCCGAACTGACCATCAGGGCCGCCGCGCCCCCCTCCACCGCGCTCAAGCGCTGCTCCAACACGTCCGCTGTGGGATTCATGACCCGCGTATAGATGTTGCCGAGCTCGGACAGGTTAAACAGGTTGGTGGCGTGTTCGGTATCGTTGAACTGGTAAGAGGTGGTCTGATAAATGGGCACGGCCACCGCGTTGGTGGTGGCGTCGGCACGATAGCCGGCGTGGAGAACGAGGGTTTCCGGATTGGTCGAGGTGGTCATGGGGCTTCCTTTCCTGTTCGGGTCACACGAATGATGAAGGCTCTGGTGCTCGAGTTTTTTTGGGTAAGCGGCGCTCAGGCCGCTCGCCCCTGGGGGACGGCATCTACCTGGGGGGCGATGTCTGCCTGGGGGGCGGCAAAGGGCCGCGACTGGTGTTGGGTCAACTGGGCCATGATCTCCCGGTTGACATGGTCCGGGTGGGTGATGGGCAGCATGTGATTGGCGCCTTGAATGGATTTCACCTGGCAATGGGGCAGGGTTCGGGCCAACAGCTCGGTGATGCGGCGGGTCACCCGCGGCGATTGGGAGCCGTGCAGCAGCAAGGTGGGGATCGCGATGGAGCGGTAGTCGCTCAGGCAACTATGCTCGTTCAAGGTGGCCTGGAAATTCAGCACCACGCGGGTCACCAACTGACGCAGGTGGCGCCGTGATTTTTCCGGCAGGGCCTCCCAGGTCCCCGGGCCGTTCCAATAGTCCACGAAGTGGGCCATGCCGGTGCAATAATCTCCCGTCACCGCGGCCACGGACATGGCAGCCGCCACCGAGTGGATCTCGCTGAACAGCTGCCGGTCCTGCAGGCCCTGGCCCCGCAGGACATAAAAGCACACCGGCTCCACCAAGGTCAGGCTGCGGATTCGGTGGGGATAGCTGGCGGCCAGTCTCAAGGCCACCGCGCCGCCGAAGGAATGCCCCACCACATGGATGGGCTGACGCCGGGAAGGAGAGTCATGGGCTTTCAGGAAGTGGGCGGCGATCCGGGCCTCGTCCCGCAAGCTCAAGGCACCGCGGCCGCACCAGGGCGCGCTTTGGCCGTAACCGTGGAAGTCGGGCGCCACCACATGAAAGCGTGAGGACAATTGATCGCACAGGCCGGTCCACTGCCCGCCCGTGCTGGCCGAGCTGTGCAGCAGCAAAACCGTTTCGCCCTGACCGCGGGACCGATAAAAAATCTCCGTATCGTTGATCGTGATCATGGGCATTTCTGGTGCTCCCCGCAGATTTGCTGGCGGCCAAGGGCCGCGGTTCGATCAGATCACCGTCTCGTGCCGGCGTGCTGGAGAGATGAGGACACCGTGCCCGCAAAAAAGTGACGTCAGTCACACTTGGGTGAGTTAGGCGTGAGCATCGGAAGATTTTGGGCCTGGAAAAAGCCGGCCCAGACCGTTGAAATGGGATAAAGTGCCGGGAACAAGACGGAAAGGTGATGCGGCCATGACCCCCAAGATCGGCCCCGATTGGCTGAATCGAAAGCTGGAAACCGACGGTTTTATCCTGCTGGACGGGGCCATGGGCAGTGAATTGCAGCGCCGTGGCGTGCCCATGGACAACCTGGCTTGGAGCGGGGCCGCCGCCATGACCCATCCCCAGGTGGTGCGGGGTATTCACGAGGACTACATCCGCGCCGGCGCCGACGTGATTATCGTGAACAGCTTTTCCGCGGGCCGTCATAGCCTGGAACCGGCCGGATACGGCGCGCAAACCGTCACGATCAATCAACAAGCCGTGCGCCTGGCCCGTGACGCGCGGCAAGCCGCCGCCGACCGGCCGGTCGCCATTGCCGGCTCCCTCTGCGAATGGGTGCCCAAGGAAGGCTCGCCTTGGTCGCAAGCCGATGCTTTGAGCCAGGCCCTCACGGAGCAGGCCCGGATCCTGGCCGAGGAGGGGGTCGATTTTCTCATTCTGGAAATGTGCCAGCGCCTGGCCCACGGCAAGCTGGCCTTCGCCGCGGCGCGGGCGACCGGTCTGCCGGTTTGGGTCGGCTGCACCTGCCGCCGGGTGCCGGAACAGGAAAACTTGCGTACCTTCGACCGGGACACGGACCCGGACTTTGAACGGCTGGTTGCCGGCATGGCGGCCCTCGGCCCGGATTTGATGGCCGTGATGCACAGTCCCATCGCCGATACGGATGAAGGTCTGGACGTGGTGCGGCGATATTGGCCCGGCCCCTTGGCCGTTTATCCGGAATCCGGTGCCTTTGTCATGCCCAACTGGCAGTTCGTGGACATCATCCCGCCAGACGACTTGGTGCCCATCGCCCGGGGCTGGTTGGAACGGGGGGTCTCCGTCATCGGCGGCTGCTGCGGCCTGGGGCCCGACCACATCCGCAGCCTCCATAAAAGCTTGCGTTGATCCTTTGGTGTCTCTATCTCGAAGAGGATAAGACTTAATTTCGGCAACTCTTCCCTGTGAGAAGGGTTTTCCATATATCAACCAACCGAACACGGGATGAAGCGATGAAAGATTTTACTTTGTTGAGCCGCATGAGCGCCTTTGCCGTGGCCCTGTTTTTGGGCTTTTCCGTCGCCGTTGCCCCGGCCAGCGCGGGCGACGTCACCGGCGAGCCGGGAGACATGAGCGTTGAGGAAGCCCTGGACAACATGGGCGAAGATGCCGGCAAGGTGGGTGACAAGGCCGAGGAAATCGGCTCCGACATCGCCGACGAGGCGGAAAAAGCCTATGACGGCGCCAAGGAAGAGGTTGAAGAGTCCTCCAACTAGGCGATTGTGTTTTCGGCTGAAAGGGCGCCAATTTCAGGGCTGGTGCCGCGGCTTCATTGGGATAAACTCGGAACGTGTTGACGAGTCCGAATATCTTCGATGAGGTCGGATATCTTTGATGAAATGGGATATCTTTAAGGTCTATCTGCCCATCGCCCTTTTGGTGGCGGCCGCCTTTTACATTACCTTTCAATTCGTCGAACCCCCGCCGCCCGACCGCATCCGCATGGCGGCCGGCGCGCCGGGGGGCGCTTACAGTGCCTTCGCCCAGGAATATGCCGACGCCCTGGTGAAAGAGGGTGTGGGGCTGGAGATCATTCCCACCTCCGGGTCGGTGGAAAACCTCGAGCTTTTGATGAAAGACGAGGCGGACGTGGGTTTCGTCCAGGGCGGCGTGGGCGATCCCCCGCTCATGCCCAGCCTGATGGGTCTGGCCAGTCTTTATTATGAGCCTTTGTGGGTCTTCAAGCTGGCGGGAGGCCGGCCGGACGCGCCCCTGGATTATTTGGACTTGAGCAGCACCTCGGTGGCCATCGGCGGTTTGGGCAGCGGGACCCAGGCCCTGGCTCGGGAAATGATGGAAATCAACGGTCAGCTGGCCAATGTGGAGGTGGTGGAGCTGGGCGGTGGGGAGGCGGCCGAAGCCCTGCGCAGTGGCGAGGTGGATTTTGCCCTCTTCGTCGCCGGGGTCTCGTCGCCCTTGATTCTCGACCTGCTGCGGGACCCGGCGATCGAGCTGGTCAGCGTGCCCCGGGCCGAAGGCTACTCCCGGCAATTGCGCCATCTCTCCGCCCTTTTATTGCCGGAAGGCTCGGTCCATCTGGCCGAGAATCTGCCTAGTCAGGACATCACCCTCCTGGCGCCGGCGGCGACCTTGGTGGTGCGGGACGAATTGCACCCGGCCCTGGTCAATCTCCTGATGCAGGCCGCCGTTACCGTGCACGAGGAGGGGGACGCGCTCAGCCAACCGGGCGAATTTCCCTCGCCGCGCCACGTGGAGTTCCCCTTGAGTGAGGAGGCCAGGCGTTTTCACGACAAGGGCCCGCCGTTCTTGCAGCGCTACTTGCCCTACTGGATCGCCAATCTCATCGACCGCTTGTGGATCTTGATGATCCCGCTCCTGACCGTGCTGTTCCCCTTGTTCCGGGTGGCGCCGCCCATTTACCGCTGGCGGGTGCGCCGGAAAATCTACCGCTGGTACCAGGATCTGCGCGAGATCGAGGAAAAGGCTCAGTCGGCGGAACGGGCCGCCCCAAACAGCACTTCATATAATGACCTGCGTCAACAACTGGAGGCCCTGCAGGCCGAGGTGGGTCAGATCGACGTGCCCCTGGCCTACAGCGAGCACCTTTATCATCTGCGCTTGCATATTTCCTTCGTCATGAACCAGCTTGACCGGCCCGGGGAAAGCCCGCCGCCGCCCGAGGTGTGAACCGGACATCCGCGCCCAAATATTCGCCGTGCGGGATTTCCTGCTTTTCCGGTTAATTTAACAAGACAACTTCTTGAACCGGCTCGAAGCGGCGGTGTAGTCAAAATCCACGGGGTGGGTTCAGGGCAACAACCAAATGGCGGCGTGAGATCATCGCTCGGCGCCATAAAACTTCCCGAACCCAAGTATCGGATGCCGCCGGACGCCCCTTGGCCGGAGCGGACGGCAACCAATTGATGGGCAAGTTGAGTGGACGGTCACAATAAGATGTCGGCAATAGGCGAGGCGACGGCGCGCCTGGCCGAGGAAACCGCGCAAGGCCAAGGCTTTTTTCGCGCGGCCTGTGAAATTTTGAGTCAGGGCCTGGGCTGGCGCTGGGTTTTTATCGGCAACTATGTGTGCAGCGAGGCGCCGGCACCCAAGGTGTTGGCGTCCTGGGACCGGGAGGCGGCAGGGCCCGTCGATCCCGAGGCGCTGGCCGCCGTTCTCGACGCTGAAACCCATGAAGAGCGAGTCTGCGGTGCGCAGGGTTTTGCCAACTTTATCCCCCGTATCGGCGGTCCGAGCCTGGCCGACCGCCTCGCTGATCGTCCCGCCGATCGTTTGGGCGCCCGCTCCCTGCGCCGCCGCGTCCTGGCGGGCAAGGACGGCAAAGCCATGGGCTGGGTACTGGCCCTGGATGACGGCACCGAACCGGACCTGACCTCGGCCCGCATGTTCTTCCAACTGGTGACCCAGCGCATCGAAGCCGAACTGGTGCGCTGGCACGACGAACAGGTGATTGAAAAATCCCGCGACCTCCTGATCGCCCTGATCAATCAGGCGCCGGCGGCCATGGCCCTCTCCGACTCGACGGGGCAGGTCCTGCTGAAGAACGCGGAGTTTGCCGGACTGCGGGATCTATTACCCGATGGCGCGCAAAAGGATATTCAAAAGGCGCGCGGCAACAACGCCGGCGACGTTGATGCGGGAAAAGACAAAACCAGTGAAGACAAGCCCAAAGAAGATAAATCAAGCAGTGTGGTGATCAGCCGCTATGGAGCGGGGCAGCGCCAGGTGCTGGTCACCCGCTATCCCATTCATTTGCGCGGCGGTTCGGGTCATGACACAGCGGACGCCCAAGGCACCATCGTCACCGACATCACCGGGCTGGATCTGAGATCGGCCGAAAAAGCCAACGATGGTAGGCCGGCCGCGAAAACCGGGCCAGCTACGTCAGCGGAGCCGGGCGCGCCCCTGCCCGAGCCCCTGCCCGAGCCCATGCAGCGGCTGGCCCATGGCTTGGCCCTGGACATCAAGGGTTTGCTGAGCCTCTTGCGGGATAACCTGGAGCGCATGCAGCTTCAGCCCGAAGACCGTCCCCACCTGGCGGAGATTCAGCGCGCGGCCGAACGGGGCGCGGCCTTGAGTGACACCCTGTTGGCCCTGGCGCAAAACGCCGCCCTCGAGCCCAGCCGACTGATGCTGGCGGATCATCTGGAAGGCTTGCGCCCGGACCTTCGCCGTTTCCTGGGATCGGACATTGCCCTGGACATGCGCGCCCAGACCGGCCTGTGGCCCTGCCAGG
>JANQKX010000499.1 GCA_028280915.1 Kiloniellaceae bacterium | reverse complement strand
CCGTCCATGGAGCCGAAGTTGCCCTGCCCGTCGATCAGGGGCAGGCGCAGGGAAAAGTCCTGCGCCATGCGCACCATGGTGTCATAGATCGCCGAATCACCGTGGGGGTGATATTGCCCCATAACGTCACCGACCACGCGCGCCGATTTGCGGAAGGGCCGGTTCCAGTCGTAGCCCGCCTCCTTCATGGCATAGAGGATGCGCCGGTGCACCGGCTTCAAGCCGTCGCGCACGTCGGGCAGCGCGCGGGCGACGATGACGCTCATGGCGTAGTCCAAATAGGACCGGCGCATTTCGTCTTCGATGGTGACCGAGGTTATGTCAAAGGGACCGGGGGTAACGGGAGTGTCAGTCAAGAAAGTGTCCTAGGTGTCGCCTGCCTCGGCGGCAAAAGGCGCGTATTTTTTGAGCGCCAAGGGCGGCTTTGAAAGGTTGAAGCATTCCGAGAGACGGAGTCGTCGCACACAACGACTCCAAGCCCCAAGAATCTGGCTGGAAACTAGCAGATTCCCGCCGGGAGGACAACCAAACCCGCGCAATTTCAGGCCGGCCGGCACATTAAAAAACGGCAAAGAATCAACCGCCTGCCGGCTAATCTTGCACCTCATTTTTGAACTCTGCGCCCGGCCGTGTATTCGGGTGCGAGAGGCGGTCTCGGCCGGGCCGATTTGTCCTACCTAGAAGGGGATATCGTCGTCCAGATCGCCGCCCCCGGGCCCGCCGCCGAAGCCGCCGCCCGAGTGCCCGCCGCCTGACTGGCCCCCGCCCATGGAACCGCCGCCCATCTGACCACCGGACGAGCCGCCGCCAAAATCACCGCCGCCGCCGTCGCCGCGCCCATCCAGCATGGTCAACTCACCCCGATAGCGCTGCAGCACCACCTCGGTGGTGTATTTCTCCACCCCCTGGTTATCGGTCCATTTGCGGGTTTGCAGCTGGCCTTCCACATAAATCTTAGAGCCCTTGCGCAGATAGCGCTCAATCACGTCCACCAGCCGGTCATTGAAGACCACGACCCGATGCCATTCCGTCTTTTCCCGCCGTTCGCCGCTGTTACGGTCCCGCCAACTCTCCGAGGTGGCGAGGGAAAGGTTGGCAATCCGCATGCCGTCTTGAGTGCTGCGAATTTCCGGGTCTCGACCCAGATTGCCGACCAGAATGACCTTGTTGACGCTGCCTGCCATGGCGCTAGCCCTTATTCAAGTTTGTGCGGGAAATAATCATCGGCCTGTTTACCGGTGCCACGCCCCGAGGGCAACTCCCCGCCCCCACAAGTTATCCACAAAAACGCGTTATCCCGGGGGCGCGAGCCGCCATCCAGGACGCGGCGGACCCAACAGCCCGAACCAGCCTCCTACCCGCGACCACGCGCAGCCGCGAACGAAGCGAAATGAAGCTTCTCATTAAACCTTGATTTATTCGTTCGAACGATTTAATTTGATTCACACAAGGAGACAACCATGGCCAGGGTAACAGCCGAACGAGTCGCACAAACCAAGCGTGAGCTGCTGGAAGCCGCCGGTCAGGTACTGACCAGAGAGGGGTATTCCGGCTTATCCACCCGCCGGGTGGCGGAAGTCGCGGGCACCCAGATGAGCCAGATCCAGTACCATTTCGGCTCCAAGGAAGGCATGATCCTGGCCCTGTTCGAATACATGAACGCCGGCCTGATCGAGCGGCAGACGCGCACCTTCAACGACCCAAGCCTAACCGTCTCGCAGAAGTGGTTGCTGGCTTGCGACTATTTGGACGAGGATCTGGAATCGGGGTATGTCCGCGTGCTGCAGGAACTGGTGGCGGCGGGATGGTCGAATCCGAAGATCGGCGATGCGGTGCGCGGGGCCC
>JANQKX010000492.1 GCA_028280915.1 Kiloniellaceae bacterium | reverse complement strand
GGTCAAACAGCGCCTCAAGGACATGGCCGACGAGCTGATCAAGGTGGCCGCGGCGCGGGAAATGAAGGGCGCGGAGGTCTTGCCGCCGCCCGAGGGGCTTTGCGACGAATTCGCAGCCCGTTTTCCCTATCCGGAAACGGAAGACCAAATTACCGCCATCGAGGATACCCTGAGCGACCTGCGGGCCGGACGCCCCATGGACCGCCTGGTCTGCGGCGACGTGGGTTTCGGCAAGACCGAGGTGGCCCTGCGCGCCGCCTTCGTGGCGGCCCTGAACGGCCGTCAGGTGGCGGTGGTGGTCCCGACCACCCTCTTGGCCCGCCAGCACTTTAAGAGCTTCCAGGCCCGCTTCGCCGGCCTGCCCATCGAGGTGCGCCAACTTTCCCGCCTGGTGCCTGCAAAGGAGCAGACCAAAATCAAGGAAGGGTTGACCAAGGGTACCGTGGACCTGGTCATCGGCACCCATGCCTTGCTGGCCAAGTCCATCCAATTCCGCGACCTGGGCCTCTTGATCGTGGACGAGGAGCAGCATTTCGGCGTCAAGCAGAAGGAGCGCCTCAAGGCCTTGCGCGAAGATGTGCATGTACTGACCCTGACGGCCACGCCCATTCCCCGGACCCTGCAGCTGGCCATGTCCGGGGTCAAGGAAATGAGCCTGATCGCCTCGCCCCCGGTGGACCGCCTGGCGGTGCGCACCTTCGTCTTGCCCTATGACCCGGTCATCGTCCGCGAGGCCATCCTCAGAGAGCACTTTCGCGGCGGTCAGACCTTTTACGTTTGTCCCCGGGTCGCCGACCTGGCCGAGCTGGAGGAGCGCCTGGCCAAGCTGGTGCCGGAAGTGAAGGTGGCCGTGGCCCACGGTCAAATGTCGCCCACCGCCCTGGAGGCGGTGATGACCGCCTTTTATGACCACAAGTATGACATCCTTCTGTCCACCAACATCGTCGAATCCGGTCTGGACATTCCCAGCGCCAATACCTTGATCATTCACCGCTCGGACATGTTCGGACTGGCCCAGCTTTATCAGCTGCGCGGTCGCATCGGCCGCTCGAAGGTGCGGGGTTATGCCTATTTCACCTTGCCGCCGGGTCGGCTCCTGACCGCCGCGGCGGAAAAACGCCTGCAGGTCATGCAGACCCTGGACAGCCTGGGCGCCGGCTTTCAATTGGCCAGCCACGACATGGACATCCGCGGCGCCGGCAACCTCTTGGGCGAGGAGCAATCGGGCCATGTGCGGGAGGTGGGTATCGAGCTTTACCAGCAGATGCTCGAGGAAGCGGTGGCCAAGGCCCGCGGCGGCGGTGCCGCCCTGGATGAAGGCGACGGGGAAGGGGCCGCGCCCTTCTCGCCCCAGATCGCTCTGGGGACGGCGGTTTTGATCCCGGAGACCTACGTGCGGGATCTGAGTGTGCGCCTGGGCCTCTACCGGCGCCTCTCCAACCTGGTGGACCGGGACGAAATCGAGGCCTTCGCCGCTGAGCTCATCGACCGCTTCGGGCCCTTGCCCGACGAGGTGGAAAACCTGCTCCAGACCATGGGCATCAAGAACCTCTGCCGGGACGCGGGCGTGGCGAAGCTGGACACCGGGCCCAAGGGCGCGGTCATCACC